>JAJDTQ010000072.1 GCA_022827045.1 Candidatus Binatia bacterium | reverse complement strand
GAGCAGGTGGGCGTGAACATCGTCAAGCGGTGCCTCGAAGAGCCGCTGCGCCGGATCGCCACCAACGCCGGCATCGACGGCTCCATCGCCCTGCAGCAGGTCAGGAACAGCAAGGGCAACGTCGGCCTCAACGCGGCCACGGAAACCTACGAGGACCTGTTGGCGGCGGGCATCATCGATCCCACCAAGGTGGTGCGGACCGCGCTGCAGAACGCCTCGTCCATCGCCAGCCTGCTGCTCACCACCGAGGCCATGGTGGCCGAGAAGCCCGAGGAAAAGCCCGCCATGCCCCCGATGCCTCCGGGCGGCGGCATGGGTGGAATGGGCGGCATGGGTGGAATGGGCGGCATGATGTAACCTGCCGTATCAGCGATCGGAAGGGCCTGGGGCGTCTTTGGGAGACGTTTCGGGCCCTTTTTGGTTGGAGAAGCCCGGAACAACTAACCTCCAGGTGTCGCTGATGCGGCCCGCGCTTTTTGCTTTGACCTGCATTCTGAAACTGGCATATTGAAGCAGTCAAGGGGGGCAGCCTATGGCCGAAAGAGCAGAAAGACGGGAACAGACTAGTAAGAAGGTGTCTGGGCATTTGCGCACCTCGCTTAAGACCGGCTTTGCCGAACTCACTTCATTTGGTCGCCCCGCGAAACGCATAACCTGCCCTCATACAGATGTGGCTAGCGCTCTGAGGAACGACTGGATCCGGATTGGCCGAGACATGGGCAAGGTCTTGGCTCGCAAACGAAATGGCTGAGACAAGGGAAGTCGATTCCTCACCTCAAGAGCAGGACCGTGGCGAAACTCTTGTAGCGATCCAAAGCTGGGAAGGTCCACTACCCGCGCCGGACACCCTGGAGAGGTTCGAGGCCGTCGTTCCTGGATCGGCCAAAATCATTATCGAGGAATGGCAGGCTGAAACCCGCCACCGTCGGACATTTGAACAGCGCTCCCTCTCGCTGCAGTCACTCGAACAAATGAGCGGGCGCCTGCTCGCTTTCCTATTTGCGCTTGCCGCCCTTGCTCTTGCAGGCTATGCAGCGAGTATTGGCGCCACGTGGGTGGCCGGAGTCGTTGGCAGCGGGACTATTGCAAGTGTTGTGTGGGCTTTGGTTTCGAGCCAACGCGACAAGTCGACCTAGGCAGGCCCCCTCGTTCCCCCAAGGAAATCGTTTGACGACACCTTGTGAAATGAACCCGTAGCCATGTTCGAAAACCTCACCGACAAACTTGAGCAGACCTTCAAGCGGCTGCGGGGTCACGGCAGGATCACCGAGTCCAACGTGGCGGAGTCGCTGCGCGAGGTGCGCTTGGCGCTGCTGGAGGCGGACGTCAACTTCAAGGTGGTCAAGAGCTTCATCGACTCGGTCCGGGCCAAGTCCATGGGCCGGGACGTGCTCGAGAGCCTGACGCCTGACCAGCAGCTCATCAAGATCGTCCGCGAGGAGCTGATCGACATCCTGGGCAGGGAAGCCGCCCGGGTGGATCTCAAGGGGCGGCAACCGGTGGTGCTGATGCTGGTGGGGCTGCAGGGATCGGGCAAGACCACCACCGCGGTCAAGCTGGCGCTGCACCTGAAGCAGCAGCAGAAGCGGACCCCTTACCTCGTGTCCGCGGACGTGTACCGGCCGGCGGCGCGGGAGCAGCTGCGGACGCTGTGCGACGAGCACGGGCTGCCGGTGTACGACTCGGGCGACAGCTCTTCGCCCGTGGAGATCTGCCGCAACGCCGTCGACAAGGCGAACCAGCGGTTGTGCGACGTGCTGATCGTGGACACCGCCGGGCGGCTGCATATCGACGAAGAGCTGATGCAGGAGCTGGTGGCGATCCGCACGGCGCTGGAGCCCCGGAACATCCTGCTGACCGTCGACGCCATGATCGGGCAGGACGCGGTGAACCAGGCGCAGGGCTTCAACGAGACGCTGGACCTGACCGGGGTTGTGCTGACCAAGATGGACGGCGACGCGCGGGGCGGGGCGGCGCTCTCCGTGCGGGCGGTGGTGGGCAAGCCGGTGCTCTACGTCGGCGTCGGCGAGAAGGCGGACGCCCTGGAGCCCTTCTTCCCGGACCGCATGGCGTCGCGCATCCTGGGCATGGGCGACGTGCTCTCGCTGATCGAGAAGGCGGAGCAGGCGGTGGACAAGAAGGCCGCACCCAAGCTCGAACAGCGGATGCGCAAGGGAGAGTTCACCCTGGAGGACTTCCAAACGCAGATGCAGGCCATCAAGAAGATGGGCTCCATCGGCGGCCTGCTCGACATGGTGCCCGGAGGACGCCAGCTGGGGCAGCAGGTGGATGTCTCCCACGCCGAGAAGGAAATGAAGCGCGTCGAAGCCATCATCAACTCCATGACGCTCAAGGAGCGGCGCAATCCCGGTCTGCTCAACGGCAGCCGGCGGCGGCGCATCGCCGAGGGGAGCGGCACCACCGTGACCGACGTCAACCGCCTGATGAAGCAGTTCATGGAGATGAAGAAGATGATGCAGCGCATGAAGAAGTCCGGCGGCAAGCGGCGCGGCATGCTGGGCCGTTTGTCAATGCCGTTCCAATGAACTAGAAACTAGTGTCGTGTCCCGTGATTTCCTGCCATAAGTTGCGCAGGATTTTTTGTCGTCGGCAAGGCGCGATGACGAGCAGTGGCGGGTACCACGCGAGGAAGAGCAACGCAGCCGACGGCGAAAAAGACAAGCAAATTATGGCAGGAAATCACGGGACACGACACTAGAGAAAACAAAGAGAAGGAAGATTCCAGATATGAGCGTGAAGATCAGGCTGAGCCGGCACGGCGCCAAGAAGCGGCCGTACTACCGTATCGTGGTGGCGGACGCCCGCAATCCCCGCGACGGGAGGTTCATCGAGCAGGTGGGCACCTACGACCCCCGCACACCCGATGCCGCGCTGCGGCTCGACCAGGCAAAGGTTGACGGTTGGATCAAGCAGGGAGCGCAACCGACGCAGACCGTGCGCAATCTCATGAAGCGGGCGGCCAAGGAAGCCGCCGCGGCCGCGGCGACATAGCGGCCAGGAGACAGGTTTCTTGAAGGAGCTGGTACAGTATCTCGCGCGATCCATCGTGGACCAGCCCGACGCAGTCGAGGTCACGGAAACGCAGAACGACGACGCATCCGTCTTCGAGCTCAAGGTCGCCAAGGAGGACCTGGGCCGGATCATCGGCAAACAGGGACGCACCGCCAAGTCCCTGCGCACGATCCTGACCGCCGCCGCCGCGAGAGTCGACCGCAAGGTCGTTCTCGAGATCGTCGACGAACAATAGCCGCCCCTCCCCCCATTGTCCGAGAACCAGATCGCGCTGGGCGACATCGTGGCCACGCATGGCGTGGCCGGCTGGCTGCGGTTGAAGCTGTTCAATCCGCAAGGCCGCACGATCTATTCCACCAGGGAACTGGACCTGGCGCGGGGCGAGACCCGCCTTGCGCTTGCCGTCGACGAGGCCAAACCCCACAAGGCGGTGGTGCTGGTCAAGCTCCGGGGCGTGGACGACATGGACGCGGCCCAGGAACTGGTGGGCTACCGGGTGTCCGTGCGCCAGGACGCCCTGGCGCCTCTGGGCGGATCCGAGTATTACTACCAGGAGGTGGTGGGGTTCGAGGTCAGGGACGCCAAGGGGGACCGTATCGGCACCATCACCCGCATATGGCCCACGCAGGGAGGCGACCTGCTGGTGGTGGCCGCGCCGGGGAAGGAACACCTGATCCCCGCGGTCAGGGAGTTCGTACGGCAGATCGACGTGGTGCGGCGCACGGTCACCATCGACGCACCCGAGGGGCTCCTGGATCTGTAGACCCTCACCCCGACCCTCTCCCAGAGGGAGAGGGGGTCAAATTGGCCCTCTCCCAGAGGGAGAGGGTGGCCGAAGGCCGGGTGAGGGCCCAGTGTCGAACGCAGCCGCCGGCAAACCGCTCGCCATGCATTTTTCGGTTATCACGCTGTTCCCGGAGATCTTCGAATCCCCGCTGGCCAACAGCATCCTCAAGCGCGCGCGGGACAGGCAACTCGTTACCATCGACCTGGTGGACCTGCGGCAATATGCCCGGGACCGGCACCGTACCACCGACGATTATCCCTACGGCGGCGGCCAGGGCATGGTGCTGAAGCCCGAGCCGCTCATCGAAGCCATCGAGGACTGCCGGCGCAAGCTCAAGAACCCGCGGGTGGTGCTGCTGTCGCCCCGGGGCCGGGTGTTCGACCACGAAGTCGCCGCGTCGATGTCGCGCCACGAGGAGATCGTCCTGGTCTGCGGCCGCTACGAAGGGGTCGACGAACGGGTGGTGGGCTATACCGACGATATCCTGTCCATCGGCGACTACACCCTGAGCGGCGGCGAGATACCCGCCCTCGCCGTCATCGACACAGTGGCGCGGTTGGTGCCCGGGGTCCTCGGGAACGAGCAGTCGGCGCGCGAGGACTCGTTCGCGGAGGGCCTGCTGGAATATCCGCAATACACCCGGCCGGCGGAATACCGGGGCATGAAGGTGCCGCCGGTGCTGCTCTCGGGCGACCACGAGGAGATCCGCCGGTGGCGCCACGACATGAGCGTGGAGATGACCACCCGGCTCAGGCCGGAGCTGCTGGCGAAGGCGCCCTCCGGGGCCTTGAAGCCGCGAGGGAAGGTCTACGTGGCGCTGCTGCACTACCCCGTGTCCGACCGCCGTGGCGACACCGTCACCTCGTCCATCACCAATCTCGACATCCATGACATCGCGCGCACCTGCCGCACCTACGGGGCCGCGGGCTTCTACGTCGTCAACCCGGTGGAGACCCTGCAGAAACTGGCGGCCAGGATCATCGACCACTGGGAACGGGGCTACGGCGGCTCCTACAACAGCACCCGCAGGGAAGCCCTGTCCCTGGTCCGTCTCCGCGGCACCCTGGACGAGGCGGTGGCGGACGTCGCGCGGGAGTGCGGCACGGCCCCCCGCCTGGTGGCGACTTCCGCGCGGTCGGGGCATGGGAACGAGCCGATAACTTTTGGAAAAATGCGGGAGATGCTATTAAAGGACGACATCCCCTGCATGATCCTCCTGGGCACGGGCTGGGGCTTGGCGGATGCCGTCTTCGCCCGCTCGGACCTGGTGCTGGAACCCATCGCGGGACGCGACGACTACAATCATCTTTCCGTACGAGCTGCGTCCGCCATCATGCTGGATCGTATACTGGGGCGCTAGCGCGGGACACCACGCTGGATGGAAGGGAGCGACAGATGAACGTCATTGACCGGATCGAACAGGAGCAGACACGGGAGACGCCGGCGCTCAAGCCCGGACAGCGGGTCCGTGTCCACGTCCGCATCGTGGAAGGCGAGAAGGAGCGCATACAGGTCTTCGAAGGCGTGGTGATCGCCATCTCCGGAAGCGGCAACCGGGAGACGTTCGTGGTCCGCAAGACCTCCTACGGCGTGGGCGTGGAGCGCATCTTTCCGCTCCACTCGCCGCGCATCGAGAAGGTCGAGATCGTCACCCAGGGCCGGGTCCGCAGAGCCAAGCTGTACTATCTCAGGAACCTCTCGGGCAAGCGCGCCCGCCTGGAAGAAGACCGCAGGCCGCGGGCGTCGCGCTGACGGTTTCGGGGCCGCGCGGGCGGGTTTGAAACTTGGCCGTGTAGGGTTTTGCCCTACAGCCCGCCTCCCGTAACTAGCTGAAAACAAAGAAGTAAAACGTTCCTCTTGAAAGACAGATGAATTCGCGTCGGAACGATCAACACATGGTCAACACCGCCTGTCCACCGCCGTTGTTTTTGTTCCGTTGCGCAAACCCGGCATCTCCCGACGCCCCATGGCGTCGATGCGACCGATTCGGTGCGATAGCCGATCTCGCAAGAGGGCGGCGAAGTTCCATGCCCCGTGGGATCTTCGACCTCCGCAGGCATCGGGCCACGCACGCCGCAACAGCACGTGAATGGCAACCGTCGCACTCTCCATCCGAACGGCTCAACCGTGCTCCCTTCCCGCCGGCCCAGAGAGCCTACTCCGTCATGCGCTTGAGCCCGCTCAGGGGCTGAACCTTCACCGCCCGCGAGGCGGGCTTCGCGGCCACCGTGATCTCCTGGCCGGTGAAGGGCGAGATCATCTTGCGCGCCTTGGTTGCGGGCTTGCGCACCACCTTGATCTTCAGCAGGCCGGGAAGCGTGAACGTTCCCACCGCACGTTTCTTGAGTAGAGTCGAGGACTGGCGCGCCAACTTTAGGGTCCGGTGGCTAGTCCGTCGCTTTCGCTCCGGGCCTCAGTCCGGCTCCCATAGCCACGTTTCCAGTCCTCGCTCATCGAACCGTGCGTGCGGATTTCCCGCACACGGCTCTCGGACGAGATCATGCCTTCGCGCTCGGAAGGCCCATTGCCGTCCGCGTCAGGCGCAAGAGGTCATACTGGTCGTAGAGCCTCTGGAACGGGAAGTGCACAGTCTTCCCGCTTCTCACCTTGTGCTTCCGACAGAGCCACTGTTGCAGCCGCCGGGCCGCGTGGTTTCCGACTGCGCGATAGGCCGGGCTGACTTGCCCGAGGCTGTAGTAGGTTGCCCACCCGATGATAGTTCGGTTCAGGCGTTCCACCATTACCTCTGATGACAACCAGCCGTGTCCTTTCGCCGTCATCTCGCTGACCCTGCGGCAGATGCCCCGGACGCTTGCCTTGCCGGGTCGGGTTCCAATGTAGGAGCCTTTGCCGGTCGGGCGATGGATGCGTCCGATGCGGTAGCCGAGGAACTCGAACGCTTCCTCCGGGCACCGCAAGCATCGGGTTTTCCGTTCGTTGACCGCAAGCTTCAAACCCGCTGTGAGCTGCTCCACCGCCGCCAGCATCTCTGCCGCCGGGGCCTTGCCGAGCACACAGAGGTCGTCGGCGTAGTTCACGATTTCAGAACGGAAGCGCCGGGCATAGCCCAGCACCTTCCAGCCCAACACGAAGCGCCGCATGTAGAGGTTGCTGGCCAACGGAGAGATCGGCGCCCCTTGCGGGGTTCCCTTCCGCTCCTTGCGCGCCCGGTTCGTGCGGCGCTTGCCGCCCTTGCCGTCGTCCTCCTCCACCGGCATTTCCAGCCACGCCTTGATGAGCCTGAGCATCCGTCCGTCGCTGATGCGCCGTGCGAAGCTCTTAAGAAGCTCGGCGTGCGGTATCTCGCCGAAGTAGTTGGACAGGTCGCAATCGACCACCTCGTTGTGTCCCCTGTACAGGAGACGCCAGACACGTTTCACCGCGTCGTGGGCGCTCCGCTCCGGCCTGTAGGCGTGCTGCTCCGGTTGCAGGTCCGCTTCGAAGATCGGCTCTAGCACCAGCACCGCCGATGTCTGCGCTACCCGGTCCCGTATGCAGGGGATGCCCAATGGCCGGAGCTTGCCGGGCTGTTTCTTCGGGATAAGGACCTGCCGCACCGGCTTCGGTGTGTACGTCCCATCCTTCAGTTCCCGCGCCAGTTCCCCAAGCCAGCGCCCCACGCCGTATGACTCGATAGCCGCGAAGGTCTCTCCGTCCACCCCGGCAACTCCACCGTTACGGCGGACCCGCCTCCAGGCTTCAGCGAGAAAGTCCTCGCGCCA
>JAJDTQ010000182.1 GCA_022827045.1 Candidatus Binatia bacterium | reverse complement strand
CTGGCCGGTGCCGTAACGGTTGTCGAAGAGGTGCTTGGTGGCGGCGTCGTTGACCGCGATGATGGGGATCTTGAGGGCCTTGTCGGCCTCCAGTGCGCGCAGCCGGATGACGCCGGTGGTGGTCTCCTCCATGGAGGCCATCATGCCGCCGGCGAGATGAGAATATTCCTGGTGCAGCATGGACACCAGGTCGGCGCCGTCGTCCATGGTGATGACCGGCCGGTGGTCCAGGGCCGACCGCAGGTGGCTGTAATAGGTCTTGTGGTCCTCGCCGCGCACCGCGAACACCGACACCCCTTCCTTCTTGACCAGCGCCGCGGCCACGTCGTCCTGGGTGGACAGCGGGTTGGACGCGCACAGCACCACGTCCGCGCCCCCGGCCTTGAGGGCGCGAATCAGGTTGGCGGTTTCCGCGGTCACGTGCAGGCAGGCGGAGAACCGCAGGCCCTTGAGCGGCTTTTCCTTCTGGAAGCGGGCGCGCACGCTGCGCAGCACCGGCATTTCCTGATCCGCCCAGAGGACGCGCTTCCAGCCGTCGGCGGCCAGTTTGGAGTCCGCGATGTCGAATTTCTGTTTTGCCATGTTCCTCTCCGTCTCCGGCGGCACGGCTGCACCGCTTCGGTGCACCGTCGCCCCCGGACGGGTTAAGAGTCCAGGTTGAAGTCTAGCCCTTGATGGCGCCGCTCAGGCCGTCCGCCCGGTCGGTCTTCTCCCAGGTGAAGTACGGGCCCTCCGGCTTGCGGCCGAAATGGCCGTAGGCGGCGGATTTCTGGTAGATGGGCGCCCGCAGGGTCAGGGCGTCGATGATCCCCTTGGGGGTCAGCTCGAAGTGCTCGCGCACGAGCTTCACGATCTCCGGATCCGGCACCACGCCGGTGCCGAAGGTATCGACCGCGATGGACACCGGCTCGGCCACGCCGATGACGTAGGCGAGCTGGATCTCGCAGCGCCGCGCCAGCTTGGCCGCGACGACGTTCTTGGCCACGTAGCGGGCCACGTAGGCCGCGCTGCGGTCGACCTTGGATGGGTCCTTGCCCGAGAACGCGCCGCCCCCGTGGCGTCCCATGCCGCCGTAGGTGTCGACGATGATCTTGCGCCCGGTGAGGCCGGCGTCGGCCTGGGGGCCGCCGATCTCGAAGCTGCCGGTGGGATTGACCAGGAACTCGGTGTCGCTGTCGAGATACTGGCCCGGCACCACCGCCCGGACGACGTTGTCGATGATGGTCTCCCGCAGCTTGTCGTAGGGCACCTCCGGGGTGTGCTGGGTGGACACCACCACGTTGGTGACCCGATGCGGCCGGCCGTCCCGGTACTCGACACTGACCTGGGACTTGGAATCCGGCCGCAGAAAGGGCGCCTCGCCCGACTTCCGGATCTTGGCCAGGTACTCCACCAGCTCGTGGGCGAGATGGATCGGCAGCGGCATCAGCTCCTCGGTCTCGTCGCAGGCATAGCCGAACATCATCCCCTGGTCGCCCGCGCCCTGCTCCTTGAACAAGCCCTCGCCCTCGGTGACCCCCTGGGAGATGTTGGGCGACTGGCTCACCAGTCGCACGAGCACCTCGCACGTCTTGCCGTCGAATCCCTTGGCGGGATCGTCGTAGCCGATGTCGAGCGCCACCCGGCGCGCGACGCTCTCGTAGTCCACCTTGCCCTTGCTGGTGATCTCCCCCGCGATGACGATCAAGTCGTTCTTGACCAGGGTCTCGCACGCCACCCGGCTGTTGGGGTCCTGCGAGATATGAGCGTCGAGCACCGCGTCCGATACCTGGTCGCACATCTTGTCGGGATGCCCCTCCGACACCGACTCCGAAGTGAAAACAAAGTCCTTGTTCGTCATGGATGTTTCCTGTTCGATCCTTTCTAGGTGGCCCGTAACATGCAAATCGAGGCCGCTAGTCGCTCTCGCGAAACTTGTCCTCGATGAGCTCTTCGATGGCGAGCATCGCCTCCTGGGCGTCCTCCCCCTTGGTCTCGACGCGGATCTTGCTGCCCTTGGCGGCGCCGAGCGTCAGGACGCCCATGATGCTGCGCGCATTGACGACATTGTCGTCCTTGGAGATCTTCACCTCCGAGGAGAACTGGTTCACGGTCTGGACCAGCAACGCGGAGGCGCGGGCGTGCATCCCGAGGCGGTTCTTTATCTCGAGTCTCTTCCTAACGCGGTGCATCGATCATCTGTCAATGTCCCGGTGCCTCAACTGAATGCGCCACGGTGTCCCCTCGAGCCGCCGCGCGATTTCGGCGGCCAGCACCACCGACCTGTGCTTGCCGCCGGTACAGCCGAAAGCCAGGGTCAGGTTGCTCTTGCCTTCGCGTTCGTAGTTGGGCAGCGTGAAGTCGAGCAACGCGTTCATGCGCTCCACGAACGCCTGCGTCTCCGCGCGGCTGAGCACGAAATCCCGCACTTCCGGCGCCAATCCACTCTTGGACTCCAACCCACTAACAAAAAATGGATTGGGAAGGAACCGCACGTCCATGACCATGTCGGCTTCCGCGGGAATTCCGTACCGGTACCCGAACGACATGAGGAAGATCGACATCTGCCGCTTGCCGAGCGCCTGGACGCAGGAATCCTCGATGACCTTCCTGAGGTCGTGGACGTTCAAGTGGGTGGTGTCGATGACCCGGTCCGCGGAATCGCGCATCCCCGTGAGCGCCGTCCGTTCATGGGCGATGCCCTCCTGGACCGGACCGCCGCCCTGGAGCGGATGCGGCCGCCGCGATTCGTTGAACCGGCGCAGCAGAAGCTCGTCGCTGGCGTCCAGAAAGACCACCTCCACGTGGTGGCCGGCGCGGCGGGTCTCCGCCAGCACTTCGTCCCAGCCCTCGATGAACTGCGCGCCGCGGAGATCGATTCCGAAAGCGACCCGCCGGATGCCTTCCCGGTAGCCCTGGCAGAGATCGATGAACCTCGGGATCAGCAGCACCGGCAGGTTGTCGATGCAGAAGAAGCTGTTGTCCTCGAGGACCCGCATGGCGGCGTTCTTTCCGGAACCCGACATGCCGGTGATGACGACGATGTCAAGCAGGCTGGCCATGTGCTTCGCAGGGACTCATCATGACCCACCGGTAGGCGTGAAGGTCAGAGGTCCCTTTCCTTCTGCTCGATGAGGCTCACCACCTCCTCGGGAGTCTGGACCTTCATCAGACGCTCCCGAAGCGCGGGGTCCTTCACCAGGCGGGACACCCGCGCCAATGCGCTCAGATGCTCGGAGGTCGAGCCTTCCGGGGCCACCAGCAAAAAGAAGAGATGCGTGGGGGTGCCGTCCTGGGCGTCGAAGTCGACGCCTTCGCGGCTACGGGCGAAAGCGATGAATACCCGTTTCAGGCCGGGAAGCTTGCCGTGCGGGATAGCCACTCCTTCCCCGATGGCCGTGCTGCATATCCTCTCCCGGGCGCGAACCACCTCAAGCAACCGTTGCGAGTCCTCGAATCCGTAATGACTCGACACCCGCGTTACGATCTCTTCGAGCACGGCAAACTTCTCCCGGGCCTCGAGACTCGGGATGACCGCCTCAGGATCCAGAACGTCGGTGATTCGCAACCCCTACCCCCTTTGTCGACGCGCCCGTCAATCCGGGGCGATCCGGTAATTCGCGAACGGTCTCCGGCGCCGGGACGACGGCAGAATTCCGAGCTGCTCCCGGTACTTTGCCACCGTGCGGCGCGCGATGTCGATCCCGAGCTTCTGCAACGCGGCGGCGATCTGCTGGTCGCTCAGCGGGTCCCCGGGATCCTCGGATTCCACCAGCCCACGGATCCTGTCCCGGACCGACTCCGAGGATACCACGGTGGCGCTGTCATTGCGGGCGATCCCGCTCTGGAAAAAATACTTCAACTCGAAAACGCCCTGGGGCGTGTGGGCATACTTGTTGGAAGTGGCGCGGCTGACCGTGGAGGGATGCATGCCGATCTCCGCCGCGACCTCGCGCAACACCAACGGCTTCAGGCCCTCGGTGCCGTGGTCGAGGAACTCCTGCTGGAAACGGAAGATGCTCTCGCTGACGCGGTAGAGGGTTTGTTGACGCCAGTGGATGCTCTTGATCAACCACGTGGCGGCGCGGACCTTGGCCTCCAGGTACTCCCTGGCCTTGCGCACCTCGTCTCCGCGCTCGCCGGCAAGACGCCGCACCAGCGGACTGACACGCAATGGCGGGACGCCGTCGTCGTTCAGGAAAATGGCATACTCACCGGCGACCTTCTGGACCACCACATCCGGGATGATGGTGCGGACCTCGTGGTCGTCGAAACCCCGTGCCGGTTTGGGCTCCAGGCAGCCGATGAGATGAGCTGCCTCCATCACCTCTCCGAGGCCGACGCCCAGGCCCGCCGCTATCCGGTCGTACTGCTTGTACTCCAGCTCGTGCAGGTGGTTCGCCACCATGCCCGCGGCGACGCTCTCCCCCATCCCGGCATTCCGGAGCTGCACCAGCAGGCACTCGCGCAGGTCCCGGGCGGCGATCCCCACGGGATCGAAGAGCTGGATACAAGCCAGCACCTCCTCCACCGCGTCGGGCGCGGCGTGGGCCAGCTCGCCGATCTCCTCCACCGACGCCTCCAGGTAGCCCCGCTCGTCCAGGTTGCCGATGATGCACATGCCGATGCTCTCGCCGGCCTGGTCGAGCCCGGCCATTTGGAGCTGCCACAGCAGGTGCTCCTGAAGCGTCTCCCGGCGCACCACGGTGTTCTCGAAGGAGGGGAAATCGGATTCCTCCCGGACCGCCTCGGTGCTCACCATGTCGTGACGCGAGTTGGAGTGGTTGTCCAGGTAGTCCTGCCAGTCCGCGATCCGGTCGGTGATCATCATCTCGTGGATGGCTTCGGGCTCACGCACGGTGCCGGCGTCGTCGTCTTCGTCCACTGCTTCCTCGAGGGCCGGGTTCTCCTGCAGCTCCTCGGAGATCCGTTGTTGCAGGTCGAGATGGGAGAGTTGAAGGAGCTTGATGGCCTGCTGCAACTGGGGCGTCATCACCAGCTGCGGCAGGAGTTTCTGGGAGAGCTTGAATTCGAGTGCCATCGGACTAGTGTCCTGTCCGGCCAATTCGCACGATAATCTGCGGGTCTTTTTCGCCGTCGGCGGCGTTGCTCTTCCTCGCGTGGTGCACGCCACTGCTCGTCATCGCGCCTTGCCGACGACGAAAAATCCTCCGCATCTTATCATGCGAATTGGCCGGACAGGACACTAGAGGCTGAATCCCTCGCCAAGGTACACCGTGCGCGCTCTTTCACTGGAGGCGATATCGCCCGGCGTCCCCTCGGCCAGCACCACCCCCTCGTTCAGGATGTAGGCGCGAGTGCAGATCTCCAGGGTTTCCCTGACGTTGTGGTCCGTGATCAGGACCCCGATCCCGGTCTTGGTCAGCCGCTGAATCACGTCCTTGATGTCCGCCAGGGCGATGGGGTCGACACCGGTGAAGGGTTCGTCCAGGAGCAGGAAGAAGGGCGAAAGAATCAGCGCCCGGGCGATCTCCACGCGCCGCCTTTCGCCGCCGGAAAGCGTGTAGGCCTTCTGATCCGCAAGGTGTTCCAGACCGAACGCGCCGAGCAGCCGCCGGCTCCTTTCCTCTTCCTCATCCTTGCCGAGTCCCAGGGTCTCGAGAATGGCCAACAGGTTCTGCCTGACCGTCAAGCCCCGGAACACCGACGACTCCTGGGGCAGGTAGCTGATGCCCGCCCGCGCCCGCCGGTAAATGGGAGCGGTCGTGAGATCCGTCCCGTCCAGGGTGACCCTTCCTCCGTCGGCGCGGACCAGCCCGATGACGATGTGGAACAGGGTCGTCTTCCCCGCTCCGTTGGGTCCCAGGAGGCCCACCACCTCGCCGCTCGAAACCTCGAGCGTGACCTGATCGACGACCCGCCGGCCCCGGTACGACTTTACGATTTCGTCCGCGTTGAGAATGTTCATCGCGCCCGGGCCCCCAAGGCTGCCCTCACCCAAACCCTCTCCCGGAGGGAGAGGGGGTCGGAGGGCGTGGACACCTCCGCCCCTCTTGTTACGGTTCCATGACTCGGAAAGACTCCTGGATCATGGCTCACCGGTTCAACTGGCCCGGGAAAACCACCGCCCTGACGCGTCCGCCGCTGTTCTCCACCAGGATGCGGTCCTCTTTCACGTAGATGGTGACGCGATCGCCGGAAATGCTGTTGTTTCCGTCCCGGACGGTGGTGTTGCCGGACACGGTGATGGTTTCCTCCGGGCCGTCGAAAACGGCCTTGTCACCGGTCATCTCGCGTCCTCCATCGCGCACCCGCACGGTCCCTTCGGCGACAACGCTCCTCAGCCCTCCGTCCTTGGCGTCATAGCGCGCGGACAGCACGTCGCTGGTGATCTTGACGTCGTCCCGGACCACGAGGACGTTGCCCTTGTAGATGATCGTATTGGTCTTGCGCTGAAGCTCCATGGAATCCGCGGTGATGACGATGGGGGTGTCGGTGTCCGCGAACAGGCCGCGCGTGCCCGGCTCCCCGCTCCGAGGACCGCCCTCCGCCGCCCACGCCGCCAGGCCGACCACCGGCAGGAGCAGGACCGCCGCGAGCAAGGGCTTCAGCCCCGCCACGCCGGTTCGAAACCCGCTCCACCGATTCATAACGTCCTTCCGGGAACCGCGAGTCGTGCGCATCCTGCTTTCCGTTTCGTTTGTTACAGGCCCGTGGCCGCGTTCCGCCGTCCGCCGTGGAGGGTGGTTCTGACGGCGCGCTGGAGCTCGATCGTGTCGTTCGCGAGCGAGTAGGTCATGTTCTCGCCCTCGAACTCGACCCCGTCCACCACGGCCCAAACCCTGCCCGGGCAGACGATGCGGTCATCGGCGTGGAGGTAGATGAGCTTGTCGGTCCGAAATCTCGCCTCCCGGTAGACCACGTCCACCGCACCGTCGAGAACCGCCCGTTGCAACTGCCCGTCCGGCAGAAAAACGTTCCCTTCCCGGCCCCTGGCCTCCAGCGTACCGCCGTTGTTCCGGTAGAAGACCAATCGGGGACGGCTGACGGCGGCCCGTTCCTCGGCCTTGAAGTAAGTGGCCTCGGCCCCCTTGATCTCCCACGCCTTGCGCCCGTCCCGGATCATGCTGCGGTGAAAATTCTTCACCTGCAAGGGCACCCCGGGGGTGAACTCCAACAGCTCCCGGGGGTCGTGGAGCGCTTGCTCCCGCATGTGCCGCGCCACCTCGACAGCGACGAAGATCGCCCCCGCGGCCATGACGAGCAAGAGCAGTAACCGTTTGGACCGCATGGCGACAGGCCACTAGGCCCTCACCCGGCCTTCGGCCACCCTCTCCCAAAGGGAGAGGGGTTGTGTTTGACTACTCGGACAGACTCCTATTGGCACGCAACAGGCCACTGTTTCCGGGATAACAATTCCGCTTTTGAGTGTAAAGGTGAAGGCACGGAAATTGCGTGCCCTGGCGGCGTCATCCCCCTCACCTCGTGGGCCGTGCCGGCCCGCGCCGTTCCGGGTCAGCGATCGTACTCCTTCAACAGCGGCTCCCATTTGCCGGTCAACCGCAGCAGCAGCTCCGCCACCTCGCGCACCGCGCCGTGGCCGCCCGTGCGGGTCGTGACGTAGTCCACGCGCCCCTTCAAGTCGTCCCACGCGTTGGGCACCGCCACGGCGAAGGCGACCCTTCGCAGCACCGGCAGGTCCTGCATGTCGTCGCCGACGTAGGCAATCTCGCCGTCCGCAAGCCCGGTGTCGGCCTTGACCTGTTCATAGCCGCGCAGCTTGTCGGCCACGTTCTGGTAGACCAGCCCGATGGACAGGCGCTCCGCGCGCACCGCCACCGCCCGGGACGCCCGGCCGGTCAGCAGCCCGACGCGGATGCCCGCCTGCTGGAGCAGCTTGATGCCGTGGCCGTCCTGGACGTCGAAGCGCGTGACCTCCTCGCCCTGTTCGTCGATGACGATGCCGCCGTCGGTCAGCACCCCGTCGACGTCCAGCAGCAGCAGCTTGACCGCTCCGGCCTTCCGGCGCAGATCTTCGGTCCGCGGATCAGACGATGCCGGCCTTGAGCAGGTCATGGAGGTGGATGATCCCCTGGGGCCGCTCGGAGTCCCCGGCCTTGATGAAGAGGGAGGTGATCGAGAACTTTTCCATCAGCGCCACGGCTTCGGCCGCCAGCGAATCGGCGCCGATGGTCTTGGGATCACGCGTCATGATGTCGGAAGCCTTGCGCTCGAGGATGTCCGCCTTGCCGTCGCTGCGGGCAAGACAGCGCCGCAGGTCCCCGTCGGTGATGATGCCGACCAGCGTCGATTCCCCGTCGACCACCCCGGTCACGCCCAGCCGCTTGGAGGTGATCTCCAGCAGGATGTCCTTGAGCGGGGTGTCCTCGGAAACCAGGGGTATCTCCTTGTCGCGATGCATCAGGTCCCGGGTGCGGAGCAACAGCCTTCGGCCCAGCGCGCCCCCGGGATGGCGAAGCAGGAAGTCCTCGGTCTTGAACCCCCGGCGTTCCAGCAGCACCACCGCGATGGCGTCGCCCATGGCCAGGGCGGTGGTGGTGCTCGCGGTGGGCGAAAGGCCCAGGGGACAGGCTTCCTCGGGCACGCCGACGTCGAGGATCACGTCGGCCGACAGCGCCAGGGAGGATCGCCGGTTGCCGGTCATGGCGATGAGCTTGAGGCCCCAGCGCTTGATGAGCGGCAGCATCTTCAGGACCTCCTCGGACTCGCCGCTGTTGGAAACGGCCAGCACCACGTCGTCGCGCATGATCATGCCCAGGTCGCCGTGGCTCGCCTCCGCCGCGTGGAGGAAGAACGACGGGGTGCCGGTGCTGGCGAGGGTGGCGGCGATCTTGTGGCAGACCAGCCCCGACTTTCCCACCCCCGTGACGATGACCTTGCCGGTGCAGTCGTGCAGGACGTCCACGGCGCGGACGAAGGCGTCCCCGACCCGGTCCCGGGCCGCGGCGAGGCCGGCTATCTCGATGTCCAGCACCTCGCGAGCCTTGCGTATGGCCTCCGTGCCGCCGCCCATGTCACCCGCCCTCGCGCCCCTTGACCCGGTCGTCGATATCCTTGACCGCCCGCAGCAGACCGTCGAGGGCGTCAAGCGGAAAGGAGGTGGGGCCGTCGCTCAGGGCCCGGTCCGGGTCCTCGTGCACCTCCATGAACAGGCCGTCCACCCCCACGGCGGCGCCCGCCCGCGCCAGCGGCGCGATGAACCGCCGGTCGCCGCCCGAGGCCTCGCCGAGGCCGCCGGGGAGCTGCAGGCTGTGGGTGGCGTCGAAGACCACGGGGAACCCGGTCTCCCGCATGATCACCAGCGAGCGCATGTCGGACACCAGGTTGTTGTAGCCGAAGGAGACCCCGCGCTCGGTGAGCAGCACGTTGGTGTTGCCCGCCGCCACCACCTTGGCGGCCACGTTCCGCACGTCCCAGGGCGCCAGGAACTGCCCTTTCTTCACGTTCACCACCTTGGCGGCACGGGCCACCGCGGTCACGAAGTCGGTCTGCCGGCAAAGAAAAGCCGGGATCTGCGCCACGTCCACGACTTCGCAGGCCGGCGCGATCTGGTCCGGTTCGTGCACGTCGGTGAGCACCGGGACCCCGATCTCCCGCTTTATTTCCTCGAGAATGCGCAATCCTTCGTCGAGCCCCGGGCCGCGAAACGACTCCAGAGAGGTGCGGTTGGCCTTGTCGTAGGACGACTTGTAGATGAACGGGATATCCAGGCGCCGGGTCAGCTCGTGCAGGTACGCCGCGTGCCGCAGCGCGGACTCCCGGCTCTCGATGACGCAGGAGCCGGCGATCAGGGCGAGCGGCCGGCCTCCCCCGACCCGGATCCCGCCGATAGGGATCTCGCTGGCGGTCATGGTGTCGTGCCCGCCACGATGCGCATGCGCGGCACTTCCTTGACCGACGAATTCCCCTGCAAGGCGGCGCGGATGAACCCCCTGAACAACGGGTGACAGTCCGTCGGACGGGACTTGAATTCCGGGTGAAACTGGCAGCCGACGAACCACGGGTGGTCCTTCAGCTCGATGACCTCCACGAGGTTGCCGTCGGGGGACAGGCCGCTGATTCTCAATCCCTTGTCCTGCATCAACTCGCGGTACCGGTTGTTGAACTCGTACCGGTGCCGGTGCCGCTCCGAGATGCGCTTCTTGCGGTACATCCTGGCCGACAGCGAATCGGCGGCCAGGACGCACGCATAGGCGCCCAGGCGCATGGTCCCGCCCATCCGGTCCAGGCCCTTCTGCTCGTCCATCAGGTGGATCACCGGATGTTGGGTCTTCGGGTCGAACTCCACCGAGTTGGCGCCCTTCAGGGAGCAGACGTTGCGGGCGAATTCGGCCACCGCGATCTGCATCCCCAGGCAGATGCCGAAGAACGGCACCTTGTTCTCGCGTGCGTAGCGCACCGCGCGCACCTTCCCCTCGGTGCCGCGGTCTCCGAAACCGCCGGGGATCAGGATGCCCTGGACGCCGCCCAGCCGGTCCTCGACGTCGTGCTTCTCCATCTTCTCCGCGTCGATGCAGTCGAGCTCGACGTGCACGCCGTTGGCGATGCCGCCGTGGACCAGGGCCTCCAGCAGGCTCTTGTACGACTCCTTGAGCTCCATGTACTTGCCCACCACCGCGATCCGCACCGTTTCCCGGGCGTTCTTGAGGATGTGCACCGTCTTCTGCCACTTGCGGAGGTTGGGGGCGCCGGTCCACATCTGCAGCCGCTCCACGATCCGGTCGTCCAGGCCTTCCTGGTGGAACACCAGCGGGACCTCGTAGATCCACTCCACGTCCTTGGCCGTGATCACCGAGTTCTCGTCGACGTTGCAGAAGCTGGCGATCTTCGACTTGAGGGAGCGGTTCAGCAGGCGGTCGGTCCGGCACAGCAGGAAATCGGGCTGGATCCCCAGGCCGGTGAGCTCCTTGACGCTGTGCTGGGTGGGCTTGGTCTTGAGCTCGCCGCCCGGGGCGATGTACGGCACGTAGGTCAGGTGAACGTAGATGACGTTCTCCCTGCCGTAGTCCCGCCCGAACTGCCGTATGGCCTCCAGGAACGGCAGTCCCTCGATGTCGCCGACGGTGCCGCCCACCTCGCAGATGGCGATGTCGTAGTCCTCGGCCGCGGCCGTGATCCGGTGCTTGATCTCGTCGGTGATGTGGGGGATCACCTGGACGGTCCCGCCCAGGTAATCGCCGCGGCGCTCCTTGGTGATGACGGTGTCGTACACCTGGCCGGTGGTGAAGTTGTTGGCCCGCCCGGTGGTGGAAGAAACGTAGCGCTCGTAGTGGCCCAGATCCAGGTCCGTCTCCGCGCCGTCGTCGGTGACGAACACTTCGCCATGCTGATACGGGTTCATGGTGCCCGGGTCGACGTTGATGTAGGGGTCCATCTTCAGCAGGGTCACCCTGAGGCCGCGGCACTCCAGCAGGGCGCCGATGGAGGCCGCCGCGAGCCCCTTGCCGAGGGACGACATGACCCCGCCGGTGACGAAAATGAACTTCTGTCGTAGGTTAGGCATGGCACTCCTCGGCGTGAACCCGGCTCCAGTACGCCTCCGCCCGCTCCAGGTCATCCGGCGTGTCCACTTCCACGCCCGTCTCCACCACGTCCGCGACCCGGATCCGGTAACCGTAGTAGAGCGCCCGCAACTGCTCCAGTCCCTCGGCAAGCTCCAGCGCCACGGCGGGCATGGCGGCGATGCGCAACAGGAAATCCCTCCGGTAGACGTAGATGCCCAGGTGACGATGGCCCCACTGCGCCGGAACCGCCGCCGGCTCCCGGTGAAAGGGGATGGGGGCGCGGGAGAAATAGCAAGCGAACCCCGCCTGGTCGGTCACCACCTTGACCACGTTGCGGTTGAGGAACTCCCGCTCCGATGTAATGGGCGTGCGCGCCGTGGCCATGGGAACGGCCGGGTCCCGCACCAGGCAGTCAACGCTCCTGCGGATGGTCTCCCCCTGGATAAACGGAAGGTCTCCCTGAACGTTCACGATCCACTCGGCGTCGAGCCCCCCGGCGACCTCGGCCAGGCGGTCGGTGCCGCTCAGGTGGTCCTTCGACGTCATCACCGCTTCTCCGCCGAAGGCCCGTACCGCATCCAGGATGCGCGCATCGTCGGTGGCCACCACCGTCCGGCGCACCAGATCCGTCGTCGCGGTACTCTCGTAGACGTGTTGGATCATGGGCTTCTTACCGATCCTGGCCAACGGCTTCCCGGGGAACCTCGTCGATCCGAAACGGGCCGGTATGATAGCCACCACGGACATGAGATATGTACGATATCGCGTAGCGAGGGGACGCCTCACGGAACCGGTCGCAGTTCCGTCGGACATCCGCGATCATCATATCCCCAGCGCCTTGAAGCTGTCAAATCGCAGCCGTGTTTCCGGACCCTCCGGTGCACCGAAATGACGCGGAAACCGGAGCCGCGACAGGCCCGCGGCCGGGGCTCGGCTTCTTGCTTTCGACGGGGTTTTGCTATAGTGTGCGGCGCAACTTACAACCTGCCGGGTCGTGGCGGAAACGGTCAGTGCGGGCGGTCTCGGGAACGCCCCGCTGGGCGGCGCTCGCTGCAAAGGAGGTGTGGAGATGGAGCTGCCGAGATGTCAGAAATGCGACAATGGCACGTTGATCCCGCTTTCCGACTACGGTCAGGACGGTGCTTCGGTGATGTACAAGGCCTGGGTCTGCATCAACCCTGACTGCGGATTCTCTCTCAGGATTGACAAGGGCGAGGTCAGCTACGGGCGCAAGATCGACCTGAAGCGCTAGGATCCTGTCCGGCTCGCGAAAAAGTTCGCCAACCGTGTAACCCCGTATTGTGCCGCCGCCTCGGTGGACCACTCGGCCGTGTCCCTGAAAAACGCCTTGGTCGCCTGCAGCCCCTGGAGGTCCCGGCCCGCCAGCGTTTCCATCCAGCGCTGCTTTTCGTCTTCCAGTTGATCCGCCGGCACCACCCGGTTCACGAGACCCTGCCGCTCCGCTTCCCGCGCGCTGATCTCGCCTCCGGTCATGACCAGTTCCAGGGCCTTCTTCCGGTGGATCCAGCGGCTCAGGTAGGACATGACGATGGTGGGCGGGAACCCGGCGTTGATCTCCGGGAACGCGAACCTGGCATCCTCGGCGGCGAGCGTCACGTCGCTCTGGACCGCCAGTCCGCAGCCGAAGCCGAAGGCCTTTCCCCGGACCACGGCCATGCTGATCCCCGGAAACGACTGCAGCAGCTTGTTGACGCGGACGATGCGGCCGAGGGCCTCGGCGAACTGGGCCGCGTTTTCCGGCCTCGGCACGTCCGGCTCGCGCCCGGAACAGAAATGCTCGCCCCTGCCCTCGAGGACCAGCAGCCGCAAGGCCTTGTCCACCGCGACCTCGGTGAGGCTCTCGGTAAGCGCCAACATGAGCTCGAGGTCCACCGCATTGCCTTTGTCGGGCCGGTTGAGCGTGATGCTGGCGGTATCGCCCGCTTTCTCGAGAAGGACCTTGTCGGACATGACATCTCCCTTGTCGGCCTTTTCCCTTCGCCCTTGGAATTCAACCCCTCTCCCCTGGGAGAGGGTGGCCTCGTTCCGTCCCAAATCCAACCCCTCTCCCTTTGGGAGAGGGTGGCCGAAGGCCGGGTGAGGGCGGTCGGGCACTCTGCTCCTTCCGGCTACCCTCACCCCGACCCTCTCCCGGAGGGAGAGGGGGGAGAGGAAAGGGCCTCCTGGATGAGCGACCACAGGTAATGGGGCGTCAGCGGCAGCCGGCGGATGGCGATGCCCAGGGGCTTGAGCGCGTCCTCCACGGCGTTGGCCAGCACCGCCGGCGGCCCCACCGTGCCGGTCTCCCCCGCTCCCTTGAAGCCGCCGGGCGTGAACGGGTTGGGGGTCTCGATGTGCTCCAGCACCATCTCCGGCATCTCCATGGCGGTGGGCAGGAAATAGTCCTTGAAGCTGGCCGCCATGGGCTGCCCTTCCTCGCTGTACGGCAGCTCCTCGTACAGGGCGCCGCCGAAGCCGTGGGCCAGGGCCCCCACGTGCTGGCCCCTGACGATGAGGGGGTTGAGCATGTTGCCGCAGTCGTGGACGGAGACGAACTTCAGGATCCTGAGCAACCCTGTGTCCGCCTCCACCTCCACCGCCGCCGCCTCGGCGTCGTAGGGGAAGCTGCTGAACATGGCCACGCGGCCGCGCTCGTCGGCCTCGAACTCGATGTTGGGATCGCGGAAGTGGTACAGCGTCTCGAGCCCCGGGTCCATGCCCTCGGGCAACTGGAACGGGTAGAAGTACGCGACGCGCGCGATCTCCGAGAGGGGAACCGCCTCGGCCGCGCGCCCTTCCACAGACACCTGGCCGTCGGCGAACACGAGCCCGCCGGGCGGGTGCCGCAGCATCACCGAGGCGATCTGGGTGATCTTGTCGCGGAGCGCCCGCGCCGCCAGGGTCACGGCGGTGGTGCCCACCACCGAGAAACGGCTGGAGTAGGAGCCGGAGCCGTAGGGGCACGCCAGGCTGTCTCCCTCCACCACCATGACGTCGTCGAACGACACCTGCAGCTCGTCGCCCACGAGCTGCGAGATGGAGGTGGCGTGGCCCTGGCCCTCGTCGCTGCCGCCCGGGAAGACGTAGACCTTGCCGTTGGGGTCCATGCGCATGCGCACGCTGTAGTAGCCGGCGTTGTAGGAGCCCATGCGCGTGGAGCTCGACGGCTCGATGACCAGGCAGGTGCCGATGCCCAGGTAGCGGCCCTCGGCCGCCGCCTCCTTCTGAGCCTCGCGCCAGTGGTCGAGGTCCAGAAGCTCCAGCGCCTTGTCCAGCGCCTCCCGGTAGCGGCCGCTGTCGTAGCGCGGGCCGGTGACCGAACGGTACGGGAAGGCGTCCGGCGGAACGAAGTTCCGCCGGCGCACCTCCACCGGGTCGAGGTCGAGGTTCGCGGCGATGCGGTCTACCATGCGCTCGATGACGAAGCACGCTTCCGATTTGCCGAAGCCCCGGTGCGCGCCGTAGGGGGTCTTGTTGGTCACCACCCCCTGGACCTGCCCCTCGTAGTTGGCGATCCGGTAGGCGCCGGGCACGAACATGCCGGTGGTGACGATGGAGGCCAGTCCGCCGGTGGGATAGGCGGCGCCGATGTTGGCCACGATGCGGTCC
>JAJDTQ010000269.1 GCA_022827045.1 Candidatus Binatia bacterium | reverse complement strand
TTGGGAAACGTGCTGCAGGAGGCCACGTCGAACTCGCGGTCCACTAGCCCGTCGAGGAGATCGTGAGCTAGCTCCGCGTGGCACGGGTACTTCGGCCCGCGCAGCCGTGTACCGTCACTTGCGCGTTCGGTGGAGTGGATCTCCACGCCCGTGTAGACGGCGATCTGCGGCAGGTTGTCCTCCGTGAAGTTCTCGTCCTGGTCGTCGCCGACGATGATCACGGCATCCGGACGCGCCTCCCGCATCTGCCGCTCGAAGAACCCCAGCGCTTCCCGGATGTGCCGGTAGCCCCGCTCCCGGACGTCCGGAGTCTCGTCGGCGATATTCGGATGGAGCTCCGGCTCCACGCCGTAACGCGCCTTGTACCGCGCCCGCGTCCGCCCCCGCATCACGTCCCAACCCGTCGGTTCCACCAGCGCGTAAGCGTGGGACGACGCCATGCCGGCTATGATCCTGCCCATCGAGGATTCCTCCGTCCCCTTCTCCCTTTCAACGAGACACCCATACCCGGTTCAACCTCAATCGTCACCCCCATTGGCGTCGACACGGCGGCTCTTGCGCAACAGCAGCGTGGCCGCCTCGTCCATGCGGCCCGCCTCGGAAAGCGCCACCAACTCGGCTTCGGCATCGGGCCAGTGGCCTAGGGACACGCCGTGCCACGGCGCCTTGGGCCTGAGGGTCGGCAGCTCCAGTTCATCCCACAGTTCCCGGGCGCGCTCCATGTAGTCCCGGCGCGGCAACGAGATGGGCGGATTCGCCCACTTGCGGGTGGCGTCCATGAGCATGGCGGATGCCCCCTGGGGGCCGGTCAGCGAGGTCGGATAACCGCGCATCCCGCCCGGAACGTCCCGCGGCCCCACCGACTCGTCCAGTCCGGCGCTCCTGCCCTGGATGACCTTCAGGTCCCGGTGCGGCTGATAGCGGTTGGTGACGGCCCAGAACACGGATTCCAGGTCCCAGGGATCGATGTCGTCGTCCACGCCGATGACGATCTTGGGCCAGGCCGCGTCCGCGGACATGACCGTGAAGAGCGCATGCCACACCTTGCTGTTGGGCGTTCTCACGCCTGCCACGTCATGGAACCGGACCACGCACAGGTTCTTGGCGCTGCCGCAGTCGTGGAACGCAACGTCCTTGACCTGCGAGATGCCGTGGGCGCGGAGCAGGGCCGTCACGTGCCCCTCGCTGTTGACACAGCGCATGACGCTGGATTCGCTCGGCGGGAGCTGACAGATCACGTCGTGCCAGATGGGGTCGCGGCGGTGGGTGATGCAGGTCACCTCAAAGGCGTGGACCCAGTGCCCGGGCATCACGTGACCCCGGTTCTCCCCGCTGGGACCGTCGAGGTCCATGATGTCGATGGGAATGGTGCCCTCGATGACCACCTCCGCGGTCGCGGGCACGAGGATGTCCGACATCTCGCACTCCACCACCGGAATGGCTTCACCGATGAGCCCGCCTGCCGCGTCGAACTCGGACACGGTCTGGGGCACGTTGGTGGCGGCCACCAGCGACAGCACCGGCGGGACCCCCACCGCGATGGCGGCCGGCAGCGCCTCCCCCCTGGTCCGGCACTTCTCCCAGTGGCGGCGCAGGTGCCGCGCCGTCCGCACATTGGCGCGCCCGGCGCCGAGCACGATGCTGTTGTACATGCCCGCGTTGAGATGCCCCGTGTCCGGGTCGCGGGTGATGCACGAGGCCGCGGTCACCCGCGGGAAGGCCTCCCAGCCGTTGGTGGCGAACGGAATGCCGAACTCGTGCAGACCGCCGTGCTCCAACAGCCCGTCGCCCTTGTGGATCTCCTCCTTCACCGGCCCGGTGGCCACGCGCTCCGGCGGAATGAGCCGATCCAGCGCGTGGGACCAACGCTCGTGCAGTTCGTCCACGGCACACCCCATGGCCAGCGCGTACATTCCCCGGTTGGCGGCGATGACCGACGATGCGACGCGGCCCTTACAGGGCCGGCCATCCCGGTCGGTCACGCTCTCGAAGAGAAAACCGAAACGGTCCTCCTCCGCCAAGCCACGGTACTGCCATTTGACCAGCGGATGCAGCTCCCGGTCCTTGTCCACGGTGCGCGCAATGCGGCGGAGCTTGCCGGTGGCTTCGAGCTTGTTGAGATAGTCGCGAAAATCCGTGTAGTAACCCATGGTCGTCACAGCCGCCGGATCGTCAAATGCCCCGACCATCAGCGGTCTTCCCTTGCCAACAGCGCATGAGGAGCAACCCCGTCATACGAAATACACGCCTGAAGGTCCACAGAAACGATTTTGATCCAGAGATCGGGAGCATGTTGCTGTTCTTGATACCTGGACGTTTCGAGGCTCGGGAGATGGATATCGAACCGATCAACACAACGCGTGAGTACCATCGGACCCTGAAGGAAATCGAGGGTCTGATGAGGGCGAAGCGCAACACACCGGAGGGCGACCGCCTCGATGTTCTGGTGACCCTCGTTGAGGCTTGGGAAGCCAAGCACTACTCGCAAGAACCGGCGTAGGACCCCCATGTGCGTGACCGCCTCCCGGCCGTCATGCATCCACCAGTCTTCCCGCGGCGTTGGCCCGCTGCAGCCGGTAAAGCACCAGCGACGTCAGCAACAGGAACAGGATGAGGCAAATGCCGAGCGCAGAGACCGCGTTAAACTGCCCGCTGTCGTCCCACATGAACCACAACAGCACCCCTATCACCTGGCTCTTCTCGCTTCCGAAGAGCATGAGAGGCAACCCCGTCATGCGAAATACGTGGCCGAAGGTCCACAGGAACACGATGAGAAAGGTGGGCATCAACAGCGGGAAGCTGATCCTGCACAGGACCCGCCAGCGGGCAGCGCCGCAGATGGACGCCGCCTCTTCCAGCTCCTTGTGGAGTTGCAGCAGCCCCGCGGTGGTGGCCCGGGTGCCGAAGGGCAGGAAGGCGATGATGAAGCCCACGGCGATGGGCCAGATAGTGCCGTAGAGGCCGAAGGCCAGGAGCCGGTCCATGTAGACGAACAGGAAGACCAGGGATATGCCCAAAACTACGCCGGGGACAGCGTGAGGCGAGAACGCCAGCATGTCCAGGGTTCTCTTGAACGGAGCATCGGTCCTGACGAGGATGAAGGAGACGGCGAACGACAGCGCGATGACGCCTACGGAGGCGACCACTGAAACCACCAGGGTATTAACCACGGTGCGGCCGATGCCGGGCACCGTGAACACCGTGTGCCATCCCTCCAGGGTCAGGTGTTTGAGGGCCTCGGCCGACGGCGGCATCGGCAGCGGCGTGAACGACGTCCACAGCAGCGTCAGCGTGGGCAACACCAGGCTCAGGAACAGGTAAAACAGAATCACGCCCAGCAACAGCCGCCGGGTGGCCGGTCGCAGCACGATTTGCCGCGGCTGGTAGCCCTTGCCGGTGATGATCTCGAAGCGGTGCACGCGCTTGATGATCTCGTAGTAGAACAGTCCGCCGATCACTAGCAGCACCACCAGCACCATGGAGAGCGCGTTGGCGTTGCCGTAGTTGGCTGCCTCCGGGGAAAATATCTCGGCATAGATCCTCGTGCTGAAGACGAAGATGCGGGCCGGAAGGCCGATGATTCCCGGTATCTCGAACACGCCGATGACGGTGATGGCGATATACAGCGATACTCCCACCAGCCCGGGCACGATCAGCGGCAGCACGATCCTCCTGAAGATGGTCCTCCCCTCGGCGCCGCAGATCATGGCGCACTCTTCGAGGCTGCTGGGGATGTGCCGCAGGAGCGGCCACATCAGGAGGAACACAGCGGGAATCATGCGCAGCCCTTCGAGGAAGATCATGCTGGGGAGCGAGTAGATGTCGTAGAGCGGAGCGCCGAGCCACGGCATCAGCAACCGGTTCACGTAGCCCATCCTGGGGCTGAACAGGAACACCCACGCCATCGCCTGAAGCAGGCTGGGTACGGCGATGCTCACCACTAGAGCGGAGAAAAGAAAGGAACGGTACGGCACGTCCGTGCGTGCCAGCACCCATGCGAAGAAGGTCCCGGTCACCAGCGCGAACACGACGGTCCCGACGGTGTAGATGACGGTGTTGTAAAGGACCTTGTAGGTGGACGGCGAGCTGAAGACCTCCACGTAGTTCTGCAGACCGATGTGCGCGAGGCTCACGTGGCCGAGCATGTCGCTGGTGCTGAAGCTGCCGATGACCAGGAACAGCAGCGGGAAGAGCGCCAGCCCCGCCACCAGCGCCAGAATTGCCCAACCGTAGATTCTCGCGGACGCCATGCTTCAGCACCCGGGAGGATCGGCCGGCGCGGCCTCGTCCCGCGAAAGGGACAGGAGATGGGTACGCTCGTGTGTGAACTCGAGAAAGACCGTGCCGTGAGGTTCCAGGGTCGCCAGAGCGTCGGCGCGAGCCTGCACCACCTGGGTCCCGCAACGTACCTTCACCTCCAGCGCGTCGCCGACGAAGATGACATGCTCCACGGTCCCCTCGATCACGTTGCCGTCTGCATCGGGCCGGGACGTATGCAGCGTTATCGCCTCGGGTCGCACGCCGACAGACACCTGCGCTGCCGGTTGCATCCCGGGACCCTCGCAACCGAGCCGGCCGTGCTCGGTTGCCAGCCAGAGGAGACCGTCGCCGGCATCCACCGAAGCGACCCTGCCATGAAAGATGTTGATCTGCCCGAGGAAGTTGGCCACGAACGAGTTCGCGGGCGAAAGGTAAAGCTCCCGAGGGGTGCCTTCCTGCACCACCATGCCGTTGAACATCACGGCGATGCGGTCCGACATGGACAGGGCTTCGATCTGATCATGGGTCACGTAGAGGGTCGTGATCCCGACCCGCCCCACCAACTCCTTGAGCTCCAGGCGCATCTCGGCCCGAAGCTTCGCGTCCAGGTTGCTCAGGGGCTCGTCCAGCAGGAGGATCGCGGGTTCGTAGGCGAGGGCGCGCGCCAGCGCCACCCGCTGCTGCTGGCCGCCGCTCAGGAAGGGCGCCGGCCGGTTCTCGAGGCCTTCGAGCCTGACGAGGCTCAAGGCATTCAAGACCTTGTCGCGCACCAGCTTTGATGGAAGACGGCTGCGCCCGTGGACCAGCGGAAAGGCCACGTTGTCGAACACGTTCATGTGCGGCCAGATGGCATAGGACTGAAAGACCATGCCAACGCCGCGCCTGTGGGAAGGAACGTTGATCCCCTCCGCGCTCGAGTATATGACCTCCCCGCCCAGCTCGATCCGGCCGGCATCGGGCTGCTCAAGTCCACCGATGCAGCGCAACGTCGTACTCTTGCCGCAGCCCGAGGGCCCCAACAGCGTATAGAAGGACCCGGTCGCCGGCTCGAGGCTGACGTCCTTGACGGCTTGGACCAGGCTCTCCTGGTCCCGGTACGACTTGACCAGCCCGGTGACCCTGAGCATGGTCCAATCGCTCACGGGGCGACCGGCTGCCTACCCTTTACTGCCCTAGCCATAGCTGCTTCCAGAATTTCCTCGTCGCGGGCAGGGCCGCTAGCCGCTTATCGATGGGGACCACCGCAAGTTGGCGCCCGGAGAGCTCATCGGGCCACGACACGAACTCGGGCTTCCCGAGCAGATCCGGATGCACCGGCAGGGTGCCGTCGGCCTTGAACTGGTTCAACTGGCCTTCCTTGCTGGTCCAGTAGGTCAGCAGCAGCCGTGCGGCATTGGGGTTCGGTCCCTGCTTGATGGCGCACATGTACGAGGGATACTGGTAGACAGGTCCCTCGGGGAAAGTCCAGGCTACCGGGGAACCCTTGTTGGCCAGTCGCTTGATGGCCCGCCCGTGGACGGTGAAGAGAACGTCGTACTCGCCCGCCGCCAGCAGGTTCGCCACCGCTCCGGACCCCTCCTTACGCAGTTGCAGGCCGGTGGCGAAGAATTTCGTGAGCCAGGCTTTGGCCTTCTCGGGACCCCAGTCCGCCCACAGGATATGCGGCAGCAGGTGAGGTTTGTTGGCGGTGGCCAGCCGCTGTCCCCATTTGGAATTGACCAGATCATCCCAGGTGTCGACCTCATCCTTCTTCACCCGGTCGGTGCGGTAGGCCACGCCCCAAAACAGGGTCTGGCGGGCGATCCAGCGCCCGCCCTTGTCCTTGAGTTGGGGACCATACATTCCGTAGGTGGGCAGGTCCGAGATATTTCCCAGCATGTCCAGCTTGGAAAACTCGGGAATGGCCCCCATGATGCCCGTGACCACGTCCGCGGCCACGCGGCCGGCGCGGAACTCCGTCACGGTCTTCTGCACGCGGCGGCGGAACGGCGCCGAGGTGTACTCGATCTCCACGAAGGGGACCTTCTTCTTGAAGGGCGCAATGAACTTCTGCCAGTCCTTGGGACGTATACTGCCGCGCACCACCACCTTGCCTTCCTTCTTCGCGCCCTCGACAACGGCGGAAGGAACCTTGAGCGCTCCGCCATCGAAGGAGACCTCCTGGCCTTGCGCTCCGACGAGACCCAGGCCAAGAACACAGCACGCGACCGCAATGCCCAGTCGAACGGGTCGTGAATGCAGCATCGGATCACCTCCTCTTTCGGGTGAAGGCCGGTTTCTGCACCGGCGACAACTCTCGCCCGTCAACCGCTCAAGAATCGCACCGCTATCTCGTTGAACTCCTCCGGCTGGTCGTTCTGGACCTGGTGGCCGGAGCCCTCTACCAGATGGAACTCGGTCAGGTTCGGCAAGGCCGCCTTGAGGCCAGCGGCCAGCTCCGGGGAGGCGAACTGGTCTTCCTTGCCCCACACGAGGGCCAGCGGAAAGGTGGCCTTGGGGAGGCGGGTGCTTAGATCAAACCACTGCTGCAGGTTGGGGTCCTCGCGGATCCTGGCGCTGTGTGCCCGGTAGGACTGCTGGGCCTCGATGGCTCCCGGGAGGTTGCCGTAGGCGACCCGGCGCCGCACCAGGTCGTCGGTGATACGGTCCTTGTTGTGGAGCAGCATGCTCAGCCAGTCGCGCATGGTCTCCTCGGTGACCTCCGCGCCCACCGAGCGCCGCACCGTCGCGCCCCGCTTGGTGGTGGTGCCGATGTTCATGGCGTTGGCCACGGTGGCGGTGGCCACCATGAGCACCTTGTCGATGCGGTCGGGGTGGTCGAGGGCGTAGCGCACCGCGATGTAGGCGCCCATGGAGTTGCCGCCGATGGAGAGGCGGTCGAGGCACAGGGTGTCGACGAGGCCCGCGATCTGGTCGACCTTGGCCTCGTAGCTGTACTCGATGGCGGGCTTGTCGCTGAGGCCGTAACCGATGAGGTCCACGGCGAAAACGTGGAAGTGCTCGGCCAGAGCGGGGATGTTGTGCTGCCAGTTGTGCTCGCCGCAGGCGCCGGGGCCGCCACCGTGGATCAGGACGACGGGGTC
>JAJDTQ010000045.1 GCA_022827045.1 Candidatus Binatia bacterium | reverse complement strand
TAGCGCCTTTCACGGAAACCGTGCGTGTGGCTGCCGAGAACGGTCGTCCATTGGAGAAAGACCTGTCCGCCATCGTGGCCCGGCGCCTGGTCGTCGTCGTCCCAGCCGTGGGTGTACTGCAGCCGCAGCCGATTGACCTCGCTCGGCGCCCAGGAAATGTACGGCGAAAGGCTCAACGTCCGGTCGGAGGGATCCTCCGGATTGGCCGCCGAATCCACCAGCAGGCCCAGGCTCCATTTGCCCGGCATCTCCGGATTCAAGTCCAGATTGGCGTAGCCGTAGCCGCCCCGGGCGCTCATCTCTCCGACATCGTGGAACTCCTGCCGGTTCACGTACCACTCGCCTGCCAGGGTAAGCCCTTCGTAGATACCGGGCACCAGGGGCCGGTGCCGCAGCGTCACGTCAGCGCCCCAAAGCGAGCGTTGACTCTCCTCCCCCGTTTCCACCTCCGGCGTGTGGGCCAGCGAGGCACCCACCTCGAGATTCCAGGTTTCGCTCAGTTCGAAGAAGGCATGCAGCCGGCCCAGGTAGGTCAGGTTCCTGAGGGAGCGGCTTCCGCCTGCATCGGCGTGCACGTCGTTCTCTTCCTCGTGGTCGTCCTCACCTTCGTGGTCGTGGTCGTCCTCACCCTCGTGATCGTCCTCACCCTCGTGGTCGTGCGCGCCCTCCCCTTCATGCCCGTGCGCGTGAGAGTGGCCGATCTCGTTGAACACACCACCCGTCAACGACAGGTAGAACGGGGTCGGAAAGAGGTAACGCCACTGGATCCCCGTCCCCAACGACTCGCCCCCTACCAGTCGTTCCATGGACAGCGGCGTGGTCACGAAAGGAAGCTCGTGCTGGTGAAACTGCGTCAGACGGCCGAAGTCCGCAAAAAACCGCCCCGCCGTCACGTTCACCGGCAGCGCCGTCGTCTGCACCGCCGCTTCTTCGATCTCCACACCGCCTTCCGTAGCCGTGATGAACGCATACGCCCTTGCAAACGGATCGATCTCCGCCGACAGGCCCAGTTCCGCCGACCGCAGCCGGAACTCGCCGTCGGTGTCCTCGCGATTCTCGAAGGTCGTGTCGATGGCCATGCCGATGGAAGGATTCAAGATCGAAGGACTCTCCTGGATCGCCTTCACGGACTGCTCGACGGAAGTCACTCGTTCGGCCTCGGCCTTCTTCTGCTCGAGACCCTCGATGCGCTTCATCAATTCACTCATTTCCTGCTGCATCTCCCCCAGTTGCTTCTTCAGGGCCTCCACCGACTCCTGTCCGGCCGCGGCGCCCGAAAACCCGCATGACAGCAGGAACGCCACGCATCCGAGAACCAGCCTCTTCATCGTGAAAAGTCTCATAGAGTCTCCTTCCGGCAAGCCGCCGTATAGATTCCGCGACAGGGTAGTAAGAAATCAATATCAAATCAATAGCGACCGTTACATATTTGCAAGGCCGCCAAAGACCGCTTACATTAAAGGTTGAGAAAAGCATATCATCAGACAGGGGCGCCGAGCCCCTTCTTGGCAGCCTTGGCGACAATCGGACTCGCCTTTGCTTCCGTGGAGTGTGGTGTTGTATAGTTGGAAAGCTGCGGTGCCGGAGAGAGGGGCACGGACCGGCCGTCGCGTCTAGGCTAACCTTGGGGGTTCACATGACCATCGAAAAGAGCCGCTCCGACGAAACGATTCCCAGGACGGGCCCTCGCGCCAAGAGGCGCACGAAGCAGAGAAGCGTCATCCAGCGGGTGCTGCTGGAAGCCAACCGTCCGCTGACTCCCCAGGACATCCTCGAAGCCGCGCAGGCAAAGGCGCCGGGTCTGGGGATCGCCACCGTCTACCGCGCGATCCACGCCATGAGGACCGAAGGGACCGTGGTCCCGGTGAAAGTTCCCGGGGAAGCCCCCCGTTACGAGAGCGCGGGCAAGGAACACCATCATCACTTCCGGTGCCGCGAGTGCGACGACATCTTCGACATCCAGGGTTGCCCGCCGGAGATCAACAACCTGGCCCCCAAGGGGTTCCGGCTCGAAGGCCACCAGGTCGTGCTCTACGGCGTGTGCCCTCCGTGCACGGGAATGCCCGCCTAGCACCACGGGAGCAAACCATGAGCGGCCTTCGCATCGAACAGGAAGGGAAGCCGGCCCAGGAGCTGGATTTCCGGCAACTCGCGGAGCTCGACGGCCAGATCACCGACGTCAGCGCACTGATCCCCGGCCGTGTCGGCGGCGCGGTGACGCTCCAGGCCATCCTCCACCGGCTCCAGCCCGATCAGGACCTCGATTACGTGACGGTGGAGTCCACCGACGGCGGCTTCGCGGCCAGCGTGCCGCTGGAGGCGCTCCGCCACGCGGTCATCGCCTACCGCGTCGGCGACGAGCCACTGCCGCGGGACAAGGGCGGGCCCCTGCGTTTCCTGATCCCCGACGACGAGGGCTGCGCCACGGGCGGCGCCGACGCCTGCGCCAACGTGAAGTTCGTAGGCACGCTGCGGCTGACGAAGGGGAAAGGGAAGGACACGCGACCGGAGACGCCCCGCCAACACGCAGGGCTGCACGAACGCGAACGAGGACGCTAGCGTTTTTCGACTTCGCCTGCCCTGAGCTTGTCGAAGGGCTCAGGACGAACGGTCTATGACAATCCAGCCGTTCGTCCTGAGCGTGGCGCGCGCCAGCGGCACGAAGTCGACGACGCCATATTGTACCGAAGCGGAAAGGACACTGAATGGCTTCACTCAAGGACAAGTACGCGATCGTGGGCGTGGGACACTCGGCGCTGGGCAAGGTGCCCGAGCTGAGCGACTACGGCTTGCAGGTAACGGCGGTGAAGGCCGCCCTGGACGACGCCGGCCTCAAGAAGACCGACGTCGACGCGGTGATCACCCAC
>JAJDTQ010000181.1 GCA_022827045.1 Candidatus Binatia bacterium | reverse complement strand
CTGGGCACCAGCTACCTGGAGTCCAGCATCAACGGCGTCGATCCCCAGCCCCAGGGGAACCGGAGCCTCACCGCAGCTCCCCACGGCTGTTATCGCTGCCAGGGTGACGAGCGCTGGTGCGTGGTGTCGGTCAACAGTGATGACGAGTGGCGGCGCCTGTGCGGCGTCATGGGCAACGAGGCGTTGGCCGGCGACAGCCGCTTCTCCACCTGCGTCGAGCGGCGCCGCCATGCCGACGAGCTGGACGCCGTCATGTCCGACTGGCTCGCGACCCAGACCGTCGAGGACGTCGCCCACCGCCTGCAGGCCGCCGGGGTCCCGGCCGGGGTGGTGCAGAACGGCACCGATCTCTGCAACGACCCCCAACTGCGCCACCGGGACTATTTCCAGAAGTACGACGACTCCCCCATCGGCCCCTTCGAGCTGCCCCGCGGCGGCATCATCTTCAAGGACACGCCCGAGGAGGAGATCCCCCTCACCCCGCCCCTCGGCGCGCACACCGAGCAGGTCATGCGCGACGTGCTCGGCTACGACGACGACGCCATCGCGAAGTGGAAAGAGGAGGGGGTGCTGGTATAGGGGCCTCGTCGGGACGGGACCCACCGTCCCCGGAAGTGACTGCGGCAACACCAACGAAGCTACCGGATTCTCCGGGTCTTGAGAGGGTACACGGAGCGGCGTCGCGGGATATCAAAAGAAAAGGAGTGTGCGAGTATCGTGTTTTGGCGTCGCAAGAATAAGAAGGTGGACGAGCAGGTTGTGCTCTACCCGTGGGTGGCGTGGTCTGAACAAGACACGGAGGAGGCGAAGAAGACCATCAGGGCGGTATTCGACAAGGAGCCGCCGGAGCTTGACAGCGGCGAGGCCAGCACGGTGTTGGTCATGATCCAGTCGAACCGTGAGGAGGGCATCGCTGGAACGCTCGTGGATAGGGCGATGGCCGAAACGTTCATGAAGGATGAGGGCATCTCCATGGACCCCGATGAGCAGGACCCATCGGGCCGGCTGCGCTATCCGGAGATCGTGCGGGAAATTGGCTTCTCCCAGGAAGTCATGGATGAGTTGAAGATAGGGTTTTGATCGCGCGCGCCACGAAGAACGCGTAGTCGTAGTAGTCCGAGTACGCCTTCCAGATGTCGATCTCGCGCTGGCACTGATCGGCCAGCTCCTGCGCCTCCGGGCGGCCGCCGTGGCGTGTTCGAAACTCCGTCACGTTCCGCTCGAGCGGCCGGTAGTAGTTATCCCACCATGTCGACCGCGGCAGCATGAAGTGCTCCACCGTCTCGTACCCACACGCGTCAATGGCGGTCAGGAGGGCTGCCGCGTCGCGTATCGCGGGGTATTCCTGTTCCCAGAACGAGACGCACTCCGCCGGCGGATCGGGTTTCGTCCAGCAGACCTCGGTAAACGCCACATGCCCACCACGCACGAGCAGGCGGCGCCAGTCACGCAGGGAGGCCTCGACACCCGCGATGTAGATGGCGCTTTCGCACCAGATCAGGTCGAACGAGGCCTCCGCGAAGTCGAGGCTTCGCATGTCGGCGACACGCGCCTCCACGCGCGCGGCGAGGCCAAGGCGGCGGGCTTCGCGGTTCAGCTCGTCGACGAACGGTGGATGGTTGTCGATGGCGACGATGCGGGCAGGGGAGTTCTGCGCCAGGACCCGTGTCTGCCGGCCGGTTCCGCAGCCGATGTCGAGAATACGGGTGTCGGGCCCGATGTCGGGAACGAGGGAGAGTGCCCGGAGCGTGCTGGCGGCATCGCCGGGCCCCTGCTGCGGCAAACCGCTGAACAACTCGAAGAACAGTGCTGTCGTCGCGTCTTCCGCCATGGGCGCTACCTTCTGACTCCTATGCCTACCAATTGGTGCCTTGTCTTTCCTCGGACGGTTGGATAGGCAGGGAAATCATGGCGCTGTTCCTGACCAACGAGGAAGTGGAGCGGCTCGTCACCGTCGAGGACGCAATCGAGGTGCTGGAGCCTACCTTCGCTGATCTTGGCGCCGGACGGCTGTCGAGCCGTCCGCGCACGCTCAACTATACCGGTCTTGGCGATGGCGAGTTCTATCTCTACTCCTGCATGGATGCCTCGGTGCCGCGTTTCGGTGTGCATTTGATCAGGATGACCTCGGAGCACCTGTCACGCAAGGTGGTGAAGGGGTTTCCCCGGCGTTACCAGATCCCCAATCCCGCGGGCAAGTTCTCCGGCCTGATCATCATGTTCAGCATCGAGGACCACGCGCCGCTGGCGATGTTTCAGGACGCGGTGCTCAACCGCACCATGATCGGCGCTACCAGCGGGATAGCCGCCAAGTACCTGAGCCGGGCCGACAGTGAGGTCATGGCGCTGCTCGGCGCGGGGTGGCTGGCGCCTACCCAGGTGATCGGCCATTGCGCGGTTCGGCCAATCCGCGAGATCCGGGTCTACTGTCCGACCGAGGAGCACAAGCTCGGGCTGTGCGAGGCCATGGAGGGAAGGGTCGGCGCCAAACTCATCCCCGTGGACAGCACCGAAGAGGCGGTCAAGGGCGTCGACATCATCGCCTGCGCCACCAATTCCTACGAGCCGGTGTTCGACGGCGCCATGCTGAAGCCCGGCCACTACGTCGG
>JAJDTQ010000258.1 GCA_022827045.1 Candidatus Binatia bacterium | reverse complement strand
CTTCATCAACGGGTACGCCGAAGCGGGCATTCAGACCTTCATCGTCCGCTTTGCGGCCAAGGACCAGTTCCAGCACCTGGAAGTATGCAGCGAGCACGTCATGCCGCACTTCCGGCAGTAGAGATGCCTGGATTCGTCATTCCGGCGAAAGCCGGAATCCAGAGGAGGCTGGGGAAACCGCGCTCCTTCGCCACCCCCGGATTCCGGCTTTCGCCGGAATGACGAATTCGAACGGTGGCGGGCGATTGTTACGGCAATGACATGAACACGGACCGCGTGCTGGTGGCGGGCGCGGGGCCCGTGGGGCTGGTGGTGGCGGTGTACCTGGCCCAGCGCGACGTGCCGGTGACCGTGCTGGAGGCGGAGCCTGAACTGCCCGAGACGCTACGCGCGTCCACCTTCCATCCCCCTACCCTCGACATGCTGGAATCGACCGGCGTGCTGGACGACTTCCTGGCCCTGGGAATCGAGGCTCCCACCGTCCAGTACCGCGAGCGCGCCGGCTGCATCGCGGAGTTCGACTTCAGGCAGATCGCCGACGCCACCGCGCACCCCTACCGGCTCCAGTGCGAGCAGTTCAAGCTCAACCGGCTGCTGTACGAAAAGCTGATCACCCTGCCCGGAACCGAGGTGCTCTTCTCCCATGAAGTGACCGGGGTCGAGGAAGCCGGCGCCTCCGTCACCGCGGTGGTGGCGCGGGGTGGCGCCGTTCGACGCTACGAAGGCCGGTTCCTGGTGGGCGCCGACGGCGCCCGCAGCAACGTCCGCAAGTCCCTGGACATTCCCTTCGACGGGTTCACGTGGCCGGAGCGGTTCCTGGTGGTGAGCACGCCCTTCCCGTTCGAGGAGCACTTCGACCGGCTTGCGCCGGTGAGCTATTTCGCCGACCCGGAGGAGTGGTTCTTCCTGTTGCGGGTGCCGGGGCTGTGGCGCGCGATGTTCCCCACCCGCCCGGAAGAGAGCGACGACGAGGTGCTCGGCGGCGCCAGCGTCGAACGGCGGCTTCAGCGCGTGCACCCGACGAGACAGCCCTATACGGTGCGCCACCGGACCCTCTACCCCGTGCACCAGCGGGTTGCAGCGCGTTACCGCAAGGGACGCGCGTTTCTAGCCGGCGACGCGGCCCACATCAACAACCCGCTGGGGGGCATGGGCATGAACGGCGGCATCCACGACGGCTACAACCTCGCGGAAAGGCTCGTGCGCGTGTGGCGGGGAGAGGCGCGGGAATCGGAACTCGACGGCTACGAGCGGCAGCGCCGGCCCATCGCGCTGGAATACGCCAACGTCCATTCCACTCGCAACAAGCTGAACCTCGAGAGCCGAGACCCCGCGCGGCAGCAGGAGTTCCGCCGCACCATGCGCGAGACCGCGGCGGACCCGAAGAAATCCTACGACTACCTGTTGCGGATCTCGATGATCGCCAGCCTGCGGCAGGCGGCGAGGTTGTAACGACGCGCCGACGTGACCCCGGACCGAAACGCCGCCCCAACCGCGGATCAAGCGCCGGTCACGTCGAAAAAGCGGATGGTCGGCTGCTCGGCGAGGTGCTCCATGAGCCGGCCGCTGACGCCCCTCTCCCGCTGCCAGGCAAGATACTTCTCGTATTGCTCGCGGGTTTCCCAGGTTGCCGCCAGCAGCACATTGTCGGCGTCGTCGCAGTTCTGCAGCGTGTCGACGCTCGTACAGCCCTCATGAGCACGAGTCTCCGCCAGAATCGACCTGAAGAACGCAACCAGCTCGTTACCGGTGCCGGGTTTCGCCTTGGCTTCCACAACCACTCTTACAGCCATTTCAAGACCTCCTCTTTTGACCGGATATAGCAGGCTTCCGTCGACTTTGCTCGTAGTGCAGCGCCGTCACGTCATGTTTTGAGGCTGCGCCCAGCAAGATCGGCAACGGTGCGCAAGCGGGTTCTGTTCGGGCATGCTTGACAGACCGCGATGCCAAAGCCAGATTAACCTCTGGTCCGGCGCGGCCCGCCGCGCTGCGTCGAAGGAGACGGTGATGCCCAAGATACTTACGCGAGAACAGGTGGAAGCCTATCATCGGGACGGCTTTCTTTTTCCCGTGCGCATCATGGACAGGGAATCCGCGGGCGAGCTGCGACGCAAGCTCGAGGAGGTGGAGAAGGCCATCGGCGGGGAGATGCAGGAACGCTACCGCATCAAGGCCCACCTCCCCTTCCCCTGGCTCAACGAGTTGATCCGGAACCCGGTGATGCTCGACGCGGTGGAGGACATCATCGGACCGAACATCCTGTGCTGGGGCTCCAGCTTCTTCACCAAGAACGCCCACGATCCCAGGTTCGTCTCCTGGCACCAGGACACCACCTACTACGGCCTGCAGCCGCGAGAGACCCTGACCGCGTGGTTCGCCTTCACCGACAGCAAGGTCGAGAGCGGCTGCATGCGGGTGATCGCCGGCTCCCAGGCGGCCGGCGCCCGCAGGCACGTGGAAACATTCGCCAGGGACAACCTGTTGTCCAGGGGCCAGACCGTGGAGGACGTGGACGAGTCCCGGGCGGTGGACGTGGAGTTGGAGGCCGGCGAGATATCGTTCCACAGCGAAACCGTGATCCACGGCTCCAATCCCAACGAGTCGGACGACCGGCGCCTCGGTTACTCCATCCACTTCATCGCGCCCCACGTGCACCAGACGCTCTTCGACCACGCCTCAGCGACGCTGCTGCGCGGCACCGACACGCACGGCTACTGGGAGCCCGAGCCGGTGGCGAAGCAGGACTTCGACCCGGAATGCCTCGCCGCCCTCGACCGCAACCACCAGCAGTACAAGGCCAACAAGCAGGAAGGGTGATGCCGGGCTCGGCCCGCCGTACTTCCACCTGTACGCGCCCGCAATCTCCGCTTCGGGTCAATTCGAGAAAGGACCTCTAAGTGCCTGAAAGAATTCCGGAAAACAAAGTCGTTATAATCACCGGAGGCGCCGGCGGCATGGGCACCATCATGACGCTGGCCCTGCTGAAGGACGGTGCCCGGGTGGCGGTGGTGGACAACCGGGAGGAGCGGAACCAGGCAATGGCCCGGAGCGCCGCGGGCATGGCCGACGAAGGAGCGCTGATCACCCTCACCGCCGATATCACCAAGGCCGACGATTGCGAACGGGTGGCCGAAGCGGTGCTGGACCGGTTCGGCCGCATCGACGCGCTGGTCAACGCCGCCGGCATCGGCATGCAGACCGTGCGCGCCAACTCCCTGAGCGAGCCGGTTCGCTTCTGGGAGATCGAGCCCGACCGCTGGCAGTCCGTCATGGACGTCAACTGGAAAGGCGCGTTCCTCATGGCCCGGGCGGTCACCCCGCACCTGGTGAAGCAGGGCTCCGGCCGTATCGTCAACGTCACCACCAGTCTGGACACCATGTTCCGAGGCGCCTACACCCCCTACGGCATGTCCAAGGCCGCCCTGGAAGCGGCGTCGGCGAGTTGGGCGAAGGACCTCGAAGGCACCGGCGTGACCGTGAACGTGCTGGTGCCCGGCGGCCCCACCAACACGAGCTTCATCCCCGAGAACGCACCCTTCGACCGCAGCAAGCTGGTTCAACCCGAGGTCATGGCCGCGCCCATTCGCTGGCTCGTGTCCGACGCGTCGCAAGACATCACCGGCTGCCGCTTCGTAGGCAACGACTGGGACCCCTCCCTGGAAGCGGACGAGGCCGCCAAGGCCGTCTGCCGCCCCGCGGCCTGGCAGGACCTGACCTCCCAGGCGGTCTGGCCCGACCGGAAGTAGCAACAAAAACTCAAGTGGCCGGCTCCACCCCCTCTCCCTTTGGGAGAGGGTCGGGGTGGGTACAGACCGGCTACATAGTTTACGTTTCGAACCGGGAACATGGTTTACGTTAGAGTACACGGCAAGGAGGGGACTTCGATGCCGTGGAAGGAGACGCGAGCCATGGACCAACGGGTTCAGTTTATCGGGGATTGGCAG
>JAJDTQ010000058.1 GCA_022827045.1 Candidatus Binatia bacterium | reverse complement strand
ATCCGCTACAGCTTCCATCTCCTCGGAACCCTCAATGAGCGCACCCACGCCATCTCTCCCGCGCTCCAGTGGCATCAACGGTAACCAAAGTTGTAAACCATGTTCCCGGTTCAAAACGTAAACCATGTTCCGGTTGCACAGAAGGCCGGGTGAGGGCCCTAACAACCCTGCCGTTCCCACCCCTTGCGATGACACGCGCACCCTCACCTCGACCCTCTCCCAGAGGGAGAGGGGGATGGGTATTGACGGAGGCGCTGACCTGGCGGAGAGGTGCGCCCACATGAATGATGAATCGGCCGGGCGGCCGAGAACTATAGGGGAGGTCTGTGAGGTTTGGCCCGGACCCTGGACTACTGCCCGTTGCCCCCCTTCCGGAGCGCCGCCTTGGCGGCGGCCAGCTTGGCGATGGGGACCCGGTAGGGAGAGCAGCTGACGTAGTCGAGGCCGAGGTCGTGGCAGAACACCACCGATTGGGGATCGCCGCCGTGCTCGCCGCAGATGCCCACGTCGAGGTCCTCGCGCGCGCTCCGGCCCTTCTCGACGCCCAGCGCCATCAACGCGCCCACCCCGGGCTCGTCGATGCTCACGAACGGGTCCTCGGGCAGCAGGCCCTGGTCCACGTAGAGAGGCAGGAACTTGCCGGCGTCGTCCCGGGAAAGTCCCAGGCAAGTCTGGGTCAGGTCGTTGGTGCCGAAGGAGAAGAACTGGGCCTCCCGGGCGATCTGGTCGGCCACGAGACAGGCCCGGGGCAGCTCGATCATGGTGCCCACGGCATAGCGCACCTTGACCCCGTACCGCTTCATGGTGCTCCGGGCGACGCGCTCGACGATCTCCCGCTGGGCGCGGAACTCCTCCAGGCTGCCCACCAGGGGAATCATCACCTCGGGGCGTGGGTCCTTGCCCCCCTTGCGCAGCTCGCACGCCGCCTGGAAGATGGCCTGGGTCTGCATCTCGGTGATCTCCGGGAACGAGATGGCCAGCCGGCAGCCCCGGTGCCCGAGCATGGGGTTGGACTCCCTGAGCGCTTCCACCTTCTCGCGCACCGTCTTGGGGCGGATGGAGAGGACCTTGGCCAGCGCGGCGATGTCGGCGCCGGTCTGGGGCAGGAACTCGTGCAGCGGCGGGTCCAGCAGCCGGATGGTCACGGGCAGCTTGTCCATGATGCCCAGGATCGCCTTGAAGTCCCCCTGCTGCATGGGCAGCAGCTTGTCCAGGGCCTTGCGCCGTCCCACCTCGTCGTCGGCCAGTATCATCTCCCGGACCGCGTGGATGCGCTGTTCCTGGAAGAACATGTGCTCGGTACGGCACAGGCCGATGCCCTCGGCGCCGAAGTCGCGGCTGATGCGCGCCTGCTCCGGCAGGTCGGCGTTGGTCTTGACGCCGAGCCGGCGGGCCGCGTCCACCCAGCGCATCAGCTTGGCGAAGCGCCGGTAGGTGGCCGAGCCCGCGGCCTCGCGATTGCGGTCGAGCAGCACCCGCAGCACGTCGGAAGGGTGGGTCACGATCTGTCCGCGGATCACCTCTCCGGTACCGCCGTCGAGGGAGAGCCAGTCCCCCTCCTTGAGCGCCACGCCGCCAATGCGGGCCTCGCTGGCGCGGTAGTCGACGGTCAGGGCGTCGCAGCCCACCACGCACACCGTGCCGAGCTGCCGCGCCACCAGCGCCGCGTGGGAGGTCATGCCGCCCCGGGCCGTGAGAATGCCTTCGGCCGCCTCGATGCCGCGGATGTCCTCGGGACTGGTTTCCACCCGGCACAGGATGACCTTCTCACCCCTGGCCCGTCGCGCTGCCGCGTCGACGGCGTGGAATACGATCCTGCCGGTGGCCGCCCCCGGCCCCGCGGGAAGTCCCCGCGCCAGCACCCGGCCCCTGGCCTGCGCGGTCTCCTTGGCCGCCTGGTCGAAGACCGGGCGCAGCACCTGGCTCAGGTGGTCCGGCTCGATGCGCTGCAGCGCCTCTTCCCGGGAGATGGCCTTGGCCTCGGCCATGTCCACGGCGATGCGCACCGCGGCAAAGCCGGTGCGCTTGCCGGTCCTGGTCTGCAGCAGCCAGAGCTTGCCGTCCTCGATGGTGAACTCGAGGTCCTGCATGTCCCGGTAGTGCTCTTCCAGGATCCGGGCGATGCGCTGGAGCTCGCGGTACGCGTTGCGCTGGACCTTGGCCAGCGCGCTGATGGGCTGCGGCGTGCGGATCCCCGCCACCACGTCCTCGCCCTGGGCATTCATCAGGAACTCGCCGTAGAACCGCCGCTCGCCCGACGCCGGATCGCGGGTGAAGGCGACGCCGGTGCCGGAAGTCTCCCCCATGTTGCCGAACACCATGGTCTGGACGTTGACCGCGGTGCCCCAACTGTCGGGGATGCCGTACATCTTGCGGTAGGCCACCGCGCGGTCGTTGTTCCACGACCCGAACACGGCGCCGACCGCTCCCCAGAGCTGCTCCGCGGGGTCGTCCGGAAACGGAGTTCCGCGCTGCCGCCGCACCTCGTCCTTGAACTCGCCCACCAGGTCCCTGAGGTCCTCCGCGGTCAGCTCCGTGTCGTCGTTAACCCCCCGGGCCTTTTTCCTGCGCTCCAGCAGGGTCTCGAACACGTCGTGCTGGTCGGCCTTTTCGGGCTTCATGCCCAGCACCACGTCGCCGTACATCTGCACGAAACGGCGGTACGAATCGTAGACGAACCGCGGGTTGCCGGTGCGCCGGATCATGCCGGCCACGGTGCGGTCATTGAGGCCGAGGTTGAGCACCGTGTCCATCATCCCGGGCATGGATTCCCGCGCGCCCGAGCGCACCGACACCAGCAGGGGATTGTCGCCGTCGCCGAAGCGCCGCCCCATGATCTTCTCCACCTGCTTCAGGGCGGCGGCGACTTCGCCCTCGAGCCCCTCGGGGTAGCAGCCCCCGTTCTCGTAGAAATGGGTGCAGACGGCGGTGGAGATGGTAAAGCCGGGGGGGACCGGAACGCCCATGCGGGTCATCTCGTGGAGGCCGGCGCCCTTTCCCCCCAGGACCTCGCGCATGGAGGCCCCGCCCATGGCCTTGCCCGCTCCGAAGGAGTAGACGTGCCGGGCCATTACCGGTCCCTCGTCCGGGGGTCGATGCGGCGGCGGATCTCATCCACCAGCCGGTCCACCGGAATCCTCACCTGGGTCATGGCGTCGCGGTCGCGCAGCGTCACCGTCTGGTCCTTCATGGTCTCGTGGTCCACGGTGACGCCGAAGGGGGTGCCGACCTCGTCCTGCCGGCGGTAGCGGCGGCCGATGGAGCCGGCCTGGTCATAGACCACGGGGAAATGCTCCTTCAGGATGTCGCGGATCTCCTGGGCGCGCTCCGGCTGTCCGTCCTTTCGCAGCAGCGGGTAGACCCCGGCCTTGAACGGCGCCAGGCGCGGGTCGAGGCGCAGGACGATGCGGCGCTCGCCCTCCAACTCCTCCTCGTCGTAGGCGTCCACCAGGAACGCCAGCAGCGGCCGGTCCACGCCGGCGGAAGGCTCGATGACATAGGGGACGTAGCGGCTGCGGGTGGCCTCGTCAAAGTAGGTCATGTCCTTGCCGCTGTACTCCATGTGCTGCTTCAGGTCGAAGTCGCTGCGGTTGGCGATGCCCTCCAGCTCCGACCAGCCGAACGGGAACTCGTACTCCACGTCCACGCAGGCCTTGGCGTAGTGGGCCAACTCGTCGCTGCCGTGGGGACGGAGGCGCAGGTTGCCGGCGCGGATGCCGTTGTCCACGTACCACCGCATGCGCGCATCCTGCCAGGACTGGAACGCCTCCTCGTCCTCGCCGGGCTTGACGAAGTACTCGATCTCCATCTGCTCGAACTCGCGGGTACGGAAGATGAAGTTGCCGGGGGTGATCTCGTTACGGAAGCTCTTGCCGATCTGCGCGATGCCGAAGGGGATCTTCTGGCGCGCGGTGTCCAGAACGTTGGTGAAGTTGACGAAGATGCCCTGGGCGGTCTCGGGGCGCAGGAACACCGTGTTGGCGGTGTCCTCCACCGGCCCCATGAAGGTCTTGAACATGAGGTTGAACTGCCGCGCCTCGGTGACCTCGCCGCCGCAGGCCGGGCACTTGCCCGCTTCCTCCAGGAAGTCCTCGCGGAAACGGCGGTGGCACACCTTGCACTCCACCAGCGGGTCGGAAAAGCCCGCGACGTGGCCCGACGCCTCCCACACCCTCGGGTGCATCAGGATCGAGGCGTCGAGGCCGACGGTGTCGTTGCGGCCGGTCACCACCGCCTTCCACCACGCCTCCTTGACGTTGCGCTTGAGCTCCACTCCGACGGGGCCGTAGTCCCAGGTGCTGCCGATTCCTCCGTAAATCTCACTGGACGGAAAGATGAACCCTCTCCGCTTGCAAAGATTGACGACCTTTTCCATCGTCGCGTGTTCGTTCATGGGCGCTGTGGGTCTCCCGTCTGTCGTCGAAACGCGGCCTTCCCGGACGCTATTGAAAGGAGCCGTTCAGGAAGGCCGCGGACTTGAGCTTCTTACTAATCTGGTACTGGATAAACAAGGGCAGCACCTCGCGGGTCTCCCTGAGCGCCGGCGCGGAGAACGGCGGGGACTCCCCCCGCGCCCAGCCGTGGCGCTGGAAATGGGCCATGATGGCCAGGGCCTCCGCCGACAAGGGCACCGACTCCTTGCGAAGACCGCAACAATTCCCGCACAGCACGCCGCCGTCCCGGGGACTGAACTCCCAACGGCCGTTGCCGTAAGCGGCCGCCGGTCTGGAGCCTGCCCGTGGATGCGCCGGCGCGAAGCCGCTGTTCCGCTCGTCGCCGGCAGCGGGCGTGGCGCCGCAACGCTGGCAATGCTCCAGCGTGGGCTGATAGCCAGCCAGGCGCAGCAGCGTCAGCTCGAACGCGGTGAGGAATTCCGTCGACGCCTCGTTCCCCTCCAGGAACCGGAGGCCGTCCCGCAGATGGGTGAACAGGGAAAGGCTCTCGTCGCCGTCCCGCGTCAACTCGTCGGTGATCTCCACCAGATAGGAGGCGTGGGCGATCTTGCCCAGGGTGCGGGTCAGCTCCCGGAACACGTACACCCAGTCACAGGCGTGGACGAAGGCCAGCGGGCTGTTGGAGCGCTGATGGAAACGCAGCTGGACCAGCGTGAAAGGCTCCAGAACGTTCAGGAATCGTTTGCGGGATCGCTTGGCTCCCTTGGCGATGCCCCTGATCTTGCCGAAATCCCGCGTGAGGAAAGAGACGATCTTGTCCGATTCGCCGTAAGCCCAGGACCGCAGCACGATGGCCGGGCTCGACCGTATCGCCGGCACTCAATACCCCCCGACGTGAACGGCGTCCCCCGGCCTGTCGGCCCAACCCCCGGTGCCGCCGCGCAATCGCCTATATCCCGTACGTATACACGAAGGCAGGGGAAAAGTCGCGTGGGAACGTCCACTTCCGGACGATTTGCCCCTCCGTTCCGGCTACCTTGACAAGGCCCCATCCGGTGATTAACTTCTCTCGGCCCGTTACGGGGGAGGGACTGTTTTTCCCTCGTATTGGGACAGCACGCCGGAATCACGACAGCATCATGGGTGAAGAGAGCAGAGACCGGGCCGAGGCGGCCGTGGAGGAAGAGGAAACGGCAACCCGGCCCGACGCTGGCGAAGGGGCGCCCGCGGCAGAGGAGCCGTCGGAGGTCGAACGGCTCATGGCGGAGCTGGAGACGGCGCGCGAGGAGGCGCGGCTCAACCACGATCTCTACCTGCGCGAGGCGGCCGAGACCGAGAACTACAAGAAACGCGTAACCCGCGAGAAACACGACGCTATCCGGTACGCTAACGAATCCCTGGTAAGGGATCTCCTGCCGGTCATCGACGACCTGGAGCGCGCGGCCCGGCACGCGCCGGACGACGGCACCCCGCGGCCGCTGCTGGACGGCATCGAGCTGGTGCTCAGGGGCTGCCTCGAAGCGCTCCAGAAACACGGGGTCACGCAGGTCACGGCGAAGGGACAGCCGTTCGATCCGGAGAAGCACGAGGCCTACGCCCAGGTGGAAACCGACGAGCACGAGGCCAACACGGTGGTGGACGAGGTTCACCCGGGCTACTACCTGGCCGACCGGCTGCTGCGGCCTTCCCTGGTGAGTGTCGCTAAGGCCGCGACTTTACGAGAAAAAGACGAAACAAATGACGAAAACGCGGTTGAAAACGGCCCGACCGATGATTAGGTTCACACTGTAAGCGATGGAATGGACGCCCCCTCCCGACGGCATCGAAATGTGCCAAGGTGGCGGTAGTATGAACGCCACGACGAAGGAGGAGGCATCCATGGAAAAGGTTACCATGATCGGGATCGACTTGGCGAAGCGAAGCTTTCAGGTG
>JAJDTQ010000076.1 GCA_022827045.1 Candidatus Binatia bacterium | reverse complement strand
GTCCCGCCTCCGCCCACATCTTGACCCGCCGCGCGGCCAAGCGCAGCCCCCATCGGCGCCGCGTCAGCCTCCCGCGTCTCCGGCGCACCCGTTCATTTCATGACTTCGGGGTGGGCCGGCGCCGGACCATGAACGTTTGTGTGATTAGGGACACGGAAGACTCGTGGCAAGATGTGACTCCCGAACACCTCCGTCCGGCCTCGCGAAAGAGGCTCTGACGGAATTGTTGGAGCTGGCCCAAAGATGGGATCCCGGTTAGGTACGTCGTGACCCTGTTCGGCATGCCAGCGCATCGCAGAATCAAGGTAGTAGCGGTCATACCAGTCAATCGACCCGTGGAGTTTGAGCAGGTCAACAAATTTTGGTTCCAATCCACCCGGGCCCTTTTCGAGCCACCACTCAGGAGTCAGGGTGTACGGTTTACCGATGTCGTCGAGGGCTTGCTCCAAGAGAGTGTCGTAGTTGAACGTAAGCACCACGTCACGCGGACGAAGCCGCAGGACGAAATCTCGATATAGAGATGGGGTATTGTTTGGCGTTGCCCGAATGAGTATCCGTTGGATCGCATTTCGCGCAGCGGCTATTGATCGGCAACCATGCTCGAAGTATTCATCGGACCCTAAGAGGCGGAGGTAGTGGTTCCGATGGCTGTAGGCGAGTACGCGTTCCAAGTCGATCGGCTCGCCCGGATACAGTGAGGCCCACTCTCGGATCTCTTGTTCCAGAGTACCGTCCCAACCGGCACGCCGAAACGAGCTTCGAACATCCCTTCGGACGCGTTCAAGGAGGCCATTGCCCAGAGGCAGACCCGCAGGTGCCGAGAAGCCAGCACCGAGCACGAATAGACGGTGAGTCGGGAGGTTCACGTTTTGCATCTCCCACTGGCCTGGAACCGGGAAAGGGCCGGATCAGCACCCGTGGGTGGCGCCATTAACCCGAACATGAGTGGCTCCATTAGGGCGGTCCGCGACAGGCGAAGGTCTCCCCCTGGGGCCGCCCGTGCCAGCGCACGGCCTCAAGGAAGCACCGCTCCTCATTGTGTGGGCCGTCACCTGAGACCGCTCCGCCATTGCCGCGACAGAGGGTTCGGAAAGCGGCCGTTTCTCAGACGATCGGTCGAACCCTCGAGCGGCCTCCAACGGCGGGGCCTTAGTCAGGGAACCGTTTCGAAGGGAGATTGGCGCCATGACCCCGAACGTCGAGATCATTCATGTACCCACGCGATTGGATCGAATCGACGAAATGGCAAGATTCACTTGTGAGCCTCAAGCGAAATCGACGACTACCGGAGCGTGATCGGGTTTTCCGGTTCTACCTCGGTCCGCGTAGTGGTCGCGGTCGATCCAGGCGGACTGAAGCCGTCTGGCGATCGCCGCATTTCCAAACACGAGGTCCATACGCAGACCTTTGTCGTCGTTGTAAAGGTAGGCCGAACTCCACCAACTGAATATTCTCTCCCCTGGATTCAAGTCGCGGACTAGGTCGAACCAACCCGCTTTCAGAAGGGAGCAGATCCGCGAGCGTTCATCTTCCCGAAACCCGGGCTTGTCCCTGCGCTCCTTTTTGTTTTCCCAATGATGATAGTTATCAATGGGCTTGGGGGTGATGTTGAAGTCCCCGCACAAGACCGCGGGCACATCGTCGGCTTTTCGTTCGCGGAGGTGCTCGCTGAGCGAATCGAGCCACGCGAGCTTCCGCTCGACTCTCCGCTGATCCTTCCCGGACGCGGACGGCACATAGACGGTGGTGAACGACAAGCCTGCCGTGCAGGCGGTGAGCAGCCGGGCGCCCCGGTGCTCTTGTTCGGGAAGTCCTGCCTGTGTCACTTCGAGCGGATGTCCGCTGAGGATCGCGACTCCCTGTTTCCGACCCTTGTCGTCCGGTTCAAGGTGCAACATGCAACGGTAACCTTCGCTTTGGAACGCGGAAACTACGGATTGGGGGTCGGGCGTTCTCGCCTCCTGGAGGCCCACGATGTCGGGTTTGTTGTCGTGGAGCCACAGCACGACTTGCTTGTCCCATTCCTTGAGTCCGCCGACGTTCCAGGTGCAGATTCTCATGACGGGGGCGACCATAACAATTTTGACACCCAGTGGCAATCCCTGAATACGTTGGCACCGGCCGTAAAGCGTTTCCAAGGAACGACGAGTCAGACGCTCGCGCCGCGTGTCATCGGTAGAACAGCTCGAGGTTCCAAGGCCAGGCGACCAGGCACCGGAACACGGCTCACGCGCGACTCGTTCCTCGACGGCTTCGCCGACGAACGGGTCCGTGCCGTAGCAAAAGACTGTCTCGACGTGGCACAAAATGCCGGTGCCCGAACTTACTACGGAGGCTCATACAACCTCAGCATCCGAGCGAGGTGCGAAGGAATCCCCCAACCCATCAGTATCGCGCTACTCGCGAAAGGTCTCGACTTGCCTTGTCCAATGCCTGATGTTCGCGTTCTGTACTCCGCACTACGTGCGCTGTTATCATTACCTCGCACGGTTACTCAGATCCCTCATCCATACTAACGGGTGGTGCCTTGAACATGTCGCACGAAATGGACTCGAACGCCAGTCAACAGTCGCGTACATCTGCCATTCCCAATCACCTACGGTGCGAGGATACGTTCCACCACATCGACGCTGGTTTTGTGAATGAACGGCTTTGTCTGACCGCCATTCCTCCGGAAGCCCGTGAATGGGTCATGAATAACTCTCGGCGCGTCGTCACTCCCCTTGACGAGACCTACAATCGTCACATGCTCGTAACCGCCCTGTTGGACTGCTGCGAAGCGTACGGTGCGCCGACTCTTCTTGAGGCGATCAACGCACATCAACACATTGGTGTTTTCCGCAGCACAGAGCGGCTTGCTAATTGTCCTGAAATATACGAAGCAGCCCGGGTAAAGCATGATGTCGTACTGGACGTAGAGCCTCCGAAACCGATGCGAATTGCCTATCACACGCGCCATCTCGTCAGTGACACCGGGAAAATGGTGCTCGAACGCGGACATACTCATGGCTACGTGAACTCGATTGTTGGCCGCCTGCACGACCGTGGTCCGGAATTCGAGATCGAGCCGCTTATCATCGGTGCCCCTTGGTTCGAGCACTTTCGTAACCACGACCCTGAGGGAAGTCTGATGTGGTTGGGCCGAGAGTTTGGGGAGATTCTGCCCGAAGACATTCAGCAATTCGAGCGCCTTACCAATGTGCCGCCTCCGGCGCTGAATCTTTGGGAACCCGTAATGCGGCATCAATCGGAGGAAAAGATCAAGCGGGCCTTCTGCGAGTTGCTTGGAGAACCTCCAAAGAAAGATTGGAGCGGTGAACCCAATGACCATTTTTCCGGGAATCTCACCGTGCGAGGTCGCCGCCGCACTGGAGCTTTTCTTCTGAAAGGACCTTCCGAGTTTCGGGAGATGACCCTTGACATGTGCGGCAAGCGAGCAGACCAGATTCACAGATTGTCTGATACCGAAGCTGACATTTCAGTCGTCCAGCATGTTCACCAAGTCGGTGCGATGGTTCGCCGGACCCTCCGGAATTTGACTATGTATCCAGGGGGCAGCCGCAGGAAGTATTGCGTTATCGACGGACCCACAACCTACCGCATCCTGCGTGCGTACGGATTCCTGAAGTGATGCTGAAGCAATTCCAAGTAGTCATTCTTCAAAGAGACCTGGCTCTCGGCCGCGTCAGTCTCAACGTATGATCTCTCTGCTGCGTCAGCGTGGGAACTCTACCGTGTAGTCGTGCATTCCATGCGGCCGCCGAGAGGACGGAATACGGGCGATTCATTGAAACGATCATCAGCGCCAGAAGTGACACGGTCGGCCGTGGGGTCGAAGGCCGGTGGGCACGACCGAATGTCCGGCGGCAGCCACCACCACGGAGGTCCTCGCAAGTGTAGAGCAAGAAGGTCGCGGACAGCCCGCTTGAACTGGCCGGGAAGAGCTTGCCGTTGCCGTATCTCGCATGGCGCATGACAGACAACCGGGCTCGAAAGCCGGGGGTGCTTCCGGGCTCGGGCTGCGGCTCAGATGCTGAGGTCGAGGAGGTTGTAGTCCTTGAGGGTGGCCATGACGCCGGGGGTCCAGCGGCAGACTTCGCCGGAGTCGGCGAAGGGGCGGTAGGTGTAGGGGGTTTCGTCGGGGAAGCGCTGGCGGCGGGCGTCGATGGCATAGCCGATCATGCGAGAGCGCTGGCGGATCCGCTCGTCGTCGTAGACCGCGGGGGAGTTGTGGACGCCGCCTCCCTGCACGCCGAGCACCGAGGCGCGGCGGTGGAAGCCCATGTTCACGGTCACCCGCCACTCGTCGCTCGTGTTCGCGAACGAGCCGTGGAGCACCTGGCGGTTGCTGATGACGACGTCCCCCGGCGCGCAGACCATGGGCACCGCGTCCGGCAGCCGCTCCGTCCCGGCCTCGGCCACCCTCGCCTTGATGTCCACCTTGCCGAGGCGGTGGGAGCCCGGCACTACCCACACGCCGTTCGCGGGGGTGCAGCCGTAGAGCTGGGCCATGAAGTTGAAGCCGTGCGAGCCCTGGTCCCAGTCGGGGCTCTCCCAGTGGGTGACCCCGTCCTGGTGCCAGGCGACCGAGGCGCCCCGCCCCGGCTCCTTGATGAAGAGGGCGTCGGCGAAGGGCACGAAGTCATCGCCGTTGACGGCCGCGGCGACCGCGAGGAGATCCGGGTGGCCGTAGAGCCGGACGCAGGCTTCGGAGAACTGGAGGGACCCGAGGATGAGGTAGACCACCTCCTTAGGGGCGTCCGCGGCGGCGACCGGTTCGAACATCTTGACCGGGTGCCGGCCGTTCGCGAGGTCGGTGCCGCCGAAGGGATCGGCGAGGGGCTTGGACCAGAAGAGGGTCGGGGCCTCGCAGCCGTGGGCGAGGGCGGGCCGGCCCTTCGCGTCCACCGGGGAGCCCTGCTCGGTCGGGAGCCGGTCGATGATGCCGAAGAGGTCCGCCTCGACGTCGGCAAGCTCCTCGGCGCCGACCACCCCCTCGAAGACGTAGAAGCCGCAGCGCCAGTAGGCGTCGAGGATGTCCGGGTCGAGCGAGCCGTCGGGAAGGAAACGGATGGGGCCGCGGTTCCCGAGCTCGAAGGCGCGGCGCTCGCCGGCCTTGAGGTACGCCTGGAAGGCCGCTTCCTCGGGGCCGTAGTCGGCCCGTGCCGGCGCCGCCACCGGCACCGCCTCGCTGACCGTAGCGCTCATCCTGCCCCCTTGCGAAACCGCGATCGCTTCGTCTCCCTTGAAGCATAGGCGATGCGAAGGCGCGCCCTCAACCGGAGCCGGACGCCCCGCGGGGCGTTGTTGACAGCATTTTCGCAATCCCGCAAATTCGCCGGAGCAATACCAAGAGCGAGGCGCGAACCATGACTTCCACCCTTCGTAGCGCGGGCGAGGCGGCCCCGGCGTTCCAGCTCCCGAACCAGGACGGCGTGCC
>JAJDTQ010000144.1 GCA_022827045.1 Candidatus Binatia bacterium | reverse complement strand
ACCAACGCGATGCTTGGCTGCAAACCGCCGGCCCTGGCTCTGACGGATGTTGGCCACGAGATACTGGATCGTACCGTCTTCGAATCGGGAGATCGCTTCGCGAGTCTCTTGTTTCAGTGCGCGGCATCGCGGGCACTGGGGGTCGTGAATCTGCACGACCGTGGGGACGCCGTTTCCGAGGAGCGAAAGATCCTGTTCAGCGATGCCGGCCTGGACCCCGCGAACAACGTACCAGCCGCCACCGCTCATGAGGAGCGCACCAATCGCATAGAATGCCGTATTCCTGAGGAACTTGCGCCGGCTGCGTGCCGACCCGCGTGGTGACGTTCGCCCCGCGGAGCGAACGCCAGGGCCGGCTCCGCCTTTTTTTCTCGTGGTCTTGTTCCTTTGGTTCTTCATCGCTCGATACCTCATGGACCGTGAGTATAGTGGTAACGCCATGGCGCGTCAGAAGTTCACACGGACCCGTGGACAAACTCTCTCGGAACTTTCTTCGCGATGGCGCGTTCAGGTCGTAAGAGGATATGAGCGCCCACAGAGATGACAGGACCAGGTTCGAGATTCTGACCCGCCCCCACGTGGCTGCGCTCTGGCGCGTCGCCCTGCGCATGACCGGCGACCGGGATGCGGCGGATGATCTGACCCAGGAAGCCTGTCTGCGCGCCTATCGCGCCTTCGACCGCTTCGAGGAGGGGACGAACTACAAGGCCTGGCTCTTGCGGATCATGACCAACCTTTGTCTCGATCTTCTGCGCCGGCGTGCACGCTCGGCGCTGGTGCCTTTTGGCGAGGACGGCGACCATGCGCCGGACGTGGCCCCGGAGGCCGATGGACCGGACGCACAGCTCATCCGCAAGCGCTTTCGCAAAGAGCTGGCCTGCGCAATGGACAAGTTATCGCCGGAGGTCAGGCTGGTCGTCTCTCTCGCGCTCCTGAAGGGGCTGTCCTATCAGGAGATAGCAGAGATTGCCGGCTGCCCCGTCGGTACCGTCCGCTCGCGCCTCAACCGCGGCCGAAAGCAACTTCAACAAGACCTGCAGCACTACATGCCGCATCCGGCGCCTGCATTGAGGTTGGTTGTCGACGCGCCGGGCCGGAAAGGGCTCGGGCGCAATTCCACGGCGTGAGGGGACCGGAATCCGCATGGTCATGAAGTTTACCGACCGGCAGTGTGAAGAGACGCGGGAGGGCCTTTCCGCCATGCTTGACGGCGCGGTCGGCGCCGCCGAGGAAGCAGCGCTGCGCCGTCACCTGGACAATTGCTTCCATTGCGCTGCGTACGAACGGAGCCTGCGGGAGTTGGAAGCGCAGATGGACGTGCACCTGACCGAACAGTGCGACGAGGAAAAGATCTGGACCCGCGTGTTGGCTAGAATCGACACCTACTCTGATGATCGGACAGGCCCGACCGATCGAGCTCGCCTGCACGTTGGCATTTCATTTCGGCGCTGGGTTGCCGCCGCGGTTCTTGTTTGCGGACTGGCAGTGGGGGCTTGGCACATGCTGGGGTCAAACGACGTGCACCAATCGATCCTGGCTGCGACGGTGGAGGACTTCGTCGACTTCCGAAGCGCGGGAGATGTATTGGATGTGGCGGGGTCTCATCCGGATGCCATCAGGCGCTGGATGACGGCCAGGGTGGATTTCGAGTTGCCGGAAGGAATTGCTTCTCCCCCCGGGCTCCGGATTGCCGGTGGGCGGCTCTGCTCGTTCCTGGACCGCCAACTGGCCTTTTTCTCCTACAACGCGGGGAGCGAGAACGTCGGGCTCTATATTACGCCGGCAGATGGGGTGGAGGTTCCCCGAGACGGCGGCCTTGTCGCGGTCACCCGGGATGACGGTTTGTCGGCCGTGAGTTGGTATAGCAACGGTCTGGCCTACGTAGCCGTCTCCGAGCGGCCGATTGGCGATCTGGCAATGGTTGCCAGAGAGTTTCGAGAAAGCGCAATTCGCGATCTTTAGAAGACAGCCTGCCGTTACCTACTGCAACGCAAACAGCTCCTTCGGGTTCTGCGTCACGATCTTCTCGTACTGCGGCTCGGTGATGCTGCCCAGCTCCTTCAGGTTCCGCAGCGCCTCGATCTCGGTGGACTGGTCGTTGTGGCCATAGTCGGTGCCGATGACGATGTTGTCCTCCCCGGAATACCTGAGGACGTAGTCCACGTCGTCGTCGGTCTGGCACGACACGTACTGCCGGTACTCCTTCAGGATGTTGTCCGGCAGGTCCTTGTTCTGCGCGCCCCAGCGGCGCTGCAGGTCCTTGACCACGTACGGCACCCAGAGGGCGGCGGCCTCGGCCCAGTGGAAGCGGAGCTTGGGGAACATCTTGGGGATCTCGCCCATGATCACGGAGTGGAACATGCCGATGACCGGGATGCGGAACTTCCAGAAGCTGCCGCCGCCGTTGTACTGGGAGACGAGGTCCAGCTCCTGCGGGTTGCCGTTGCCGACGTGCACGCCCACGGCCATGTCGAGCTCGCTCACCTTCTCGTACAGCGGGTAGAAGTAGGGGTCGGTCAGCAGGCGATGACCCTCGATGGGGCGCATGAAGACCCCGCAGGCGCCGTTCTGCTTGCAGTACTCCAGCTCCTCCAGGGCCGTGCTCATGTCGAGCAGCGGCAGCACGCAGATCCAGCGCAGGCGTCCGTTCCCCCGGTTGTGAAGGTCGGTCAGCCAGCGGTTGTAGCTCTTGCAGAGCGGGATCTCCACCGAGGCCTTATCGGTGACCTGCTCGATGAAGATGGTGGGATAGAGTACCTGGACGTCGATGCCCAGCTCGTCCATGTGCTTGAGGCGGGCCTCGACGTTCTCCATCTCGCGGGTTTCCTGCGGCGTGAACATCACGCGGCCGGTGCGTTCGGCCACCTCGCCCAGCTCCTGGGCGGTCATGACGATCCGCACCAGTCCCCGGATCTTGCCGTCGATGAAC
>JAJDTQ010000243.1 GCA_022827045.1 Candidatus Binatia bacterium | reverse complement strand
GATAGCAAGCTCGTTGTAGTGGACGAGCGTCGTGTCCAGCGGGATGCGTGTCCCCGGCGGGCAGCCGCCGAAGAAGTTGACCACGCCGCCGGGACGAACGCAGCCGAGGGCGTCCTCCCAGACCGCGGGCACGCCGGTGGCATCGATGGCGCAGTCGAAGCCGTCTCCGTCCGCGGACAAGCCACGTAGTCGCTCCGCCTCGCCGCCGTCGCGGACCACCTGCACCGCATCCCCGGCGCCGACGGCCCGAGCCATTTCGAGCCGCCCCGGGTTGGGATCGGCCACGACCACCCGGTGGCCTTCGACCGAGAGCGCGGACGTCAGCAGCAATCCCATGGGACCGCCGCCGTAGACCAGCACCTCGGAACCGTTACGGAGGTCGCATACGTCGATGCCGTGAACGACACACGCCAGCGGCTCCAACAGCGCGGCCAACTCGTAGGGAATATCGGCATCGAGCCGGTACGTGCTGACCTCGACAAACCGCCGCGGAATCAGGATGTACTCGGCGAATGCCCCGTTGATGTACTGGAGATCCCGGCACAGGTTCTCGCGGCCCCTGTAGCAGTACGCGCACCGCCCGCACGGCGCCGAGTTGACCACAGCCACGCGGTCGCCCCGTTGGAATCCCGTAACCCCCGGACCCGATTCCGCCACTTCGCCGGCAAACTCGTGCCCGAACGCCGTCGGCACCCTCAGCATCCTGGGATGGCCGCCTCGCCGGAACACCTTCACATCCGTTCCGCAAGTTGTAGCCGCCCGAATCCGGACGAGAATCTCCCCCTCGCCGGGCTCGGGAACAGGTTCTTCCCGCAATTCGAGTTGCTCGGGGCCGAGCAGATATATGACCCGGTGGTTCATGGTGACTGAGGACACGCGGCAAGCCGCTTTCCTCTCGGCCTAGCACCGAAAAAAGGGGAGAAGCAAACGACTGTCAACAAAAGGGGCGGAGCACCCCAGCCGCGAACGGGCGTGTTTCCAAGCGCCCGTGGGCGTGCTAGGTTGAAGGTCCAGCAACACGCGGAGAGGTGGCCGAGTCCGGTTGAAGGCGCCTGACTCGAAATCAGGTTTACCTACGGGTAACGGGGGTTCGAATCCCTCCCTCTCCGCCACATCCCATTCCTAACTATACGTAAATAAAGGTATTTTTTCATCCGACTTTCTGGCGTCCCGTGTCATGTCCTACAAATGAAGCTTGCTATCCTCAGAGCCTTGGTGGTGTTGATCCCTTCGTACACCGCAGCCTATCTGACCGGACAGATGGTCTGGACGATCCCTACGATGGTTGCGGCAGGGTTTTTTGCGGCAGCGCTTGGCGACCGGAACAAGCCCAGTGAAAGGGTCGACCAGGAGAGTGACTTCAAGGAGGAACAGGCCAAGGAACATCAGCACAAGGAAGAACAGGCTGACGGACCGATGGGTGATGGCGACTAGCTAGGGTCGCTGCGCCCGAGCTTTCTCCCTCCGGGCGGCGAAAGCTTAAGTGCTTGAAATCGTTGAAGGTGGAGCAATCTCCGCCCCAAGCGAAGATTACTCGAAAGTCAATCGCCTCCCAGGGAAAGGATTGATCGAAAGGATCAGCCCTTGGCGGGCAGGCAAGAGCCTGCGGAGTTCCAGAAAAGAGGTGGGTATTTGGCTCCGAATCAGTTATGAGGGATCAATTTAGCTTCTATCATCTTGGAGATGCTTCAATCGTTGGCGACAGTCGAAAACCAGCTTGGCTTGGGAGATTTATCGCATGAGTCGACCGGTTGCCATTCGCGACTCCGACCTAGCTCTCGCCAGAGAGTTCGCGGGACGACTGACCGCTGCGGTAGACGAAGAGACTATGCGGATCACCGTGTATGGGTCACGGGCCCGAGGGGATGCCGACGAGGAATCCGATCTTGATCTCTTTGTCGCAGTTAACAGGGACGATCCCGACAAAGCCATCGAGAACGTGGCTTTTAGTCTCGCCTGCGATCTGACACTTGAGTACGGAATCCTCGTCTCGGTCTTGGTCGCTGACGCCGCGTTCCTTCGTCGCCACGAGGGCTTTGCCTTCCTGGAAGCGATTGAGGAGGAGGGAATTCCGCTGTGAGTGAGGCGGAAGTGGTTTCTCTTATGGACAGGGCGCGTCGGAGCCTGCGCAGTGCCCGTAACATACTCGATGATGGCGACCATGATTTCGCGGTGTCGAGAGCGTATTTCGCGATGTTCTACGCGGCGAGTGCGACGCTTCGATCTCGGGGAGTCAGGCGCTCCAAGCACTCCGGAGTGATTGCCGCGTTTGGTCAACATATGGTCAAGACCGGGAGGTTTCCCGTAGAGCAACACGTGGCGCTACAAGCCGCGTTCAGTTCTCGCGGCGCAGGTGACTACGGAGGGGTATTTCCCGATCGCGAGGAAGCCGAAAGGCGTCTCCAGGAGGCTGAGGAGTTTGTGGCGGCCGTGGCGGATTTCCTCACCGCGGAAGGCATGAATTTCTGAACCTCAAGATGTACCAATGTGGTGTGGAAGGGACATGCGGTCATGATTGAATGGCTCGGCATCGGCCACCTCTTCGAACTTTCCCGGACGGAAGCGATTGCGGGGTTCTTCACCCCGTTGGCGGTCTTCGCCGTGTTCTTCCTGGCGCAGCTCATCCTGCCGGGCAGGCGGCTTCCCGGCTACGTCATCAGTCTGGAGACCGGTGAGCCTCGCAGCTACCGGCTGAACGGTCTTCTGGTGTTCGCGCTCGCGCTGGTTGCGTGGGCTTTCGAGCTCACCGGGATGCCGCGCGACTGGTTCTATCGGTCTTCGGTCTACGCGGTGGCCGGCGGAACGGTTGTCGCCACTATCGTTACGGTCATTGCGGTGCTCAGCCAGCCGCAAGGCAAGGTCAGGAATCCAATCCTGGCGCTGTGGTTCGGGCGGGCCCAGGAGCTGTCGTTCTTCAAGGAACGCTTCGACGTGAAGATGTACCTTTACGTTGTCGGCGGGACGATGTTGTCGCTCAACGCCCTGTCCGGGGCCGCGTACCACTACGAGCTTTTCGGCGAAGACTACAACCCGGGCGTTTTCCTGTATGCGGCGTTCTTCACGTTCTACATACTGGACTACTGCATCTTCGAGCGCGTCCAGCTGTACACCTACGATCTGATTCATGAGAATCTCGGCTTCAAGTTGTTCTGGGGTTGTTTCGTGGTCTACGGGTGGCTGTTCATCCTGCCGTTGTGGGGAATGGCCGTCTACCCGGATCCCGGTTTCTCGCCGGCGTGGACGTATGTCTGGCTCATCGGAACGACGGCGCTGTTCCTGTTCGGGTGGGGCATCTCGCGCGGCGCCAACATGCAGAAGTACATGTTCAAGCAATACCCAGACCGCACGTTTCTCGGGCTTATCGAGCCCAGGTACATCGAGGCCGGTGATCGCAAGATCCTGTGCAGCGGTCTGTGGGGTGTCGCCCGCCACTTCAACTACATGGGTGAGGGGTTCCTTGCCCTGTCGATCGCCCTCTCGTTCGGCTACTTCACCAATCCCTGGGCCTGGACCTACTTCGTTTTCATCGTCTCGCTGTTCCCGTACCGGCAACTCGACGACGACAAACACTGCGCAGGGAAATACAGCGCGGGCAAGTGGGCGGAGTATCAGGCGCGGGTGAAATACCGGATCGTTCCCGGCATTTATT
>JAJDTQ010000066.1 GCA_022827045.1 Candidatus Binatia bacterium | reverse complement strand
CATCTTCGGAAGCTTCATGTGCTTGGTGATCAGGTCATTGGTGAACACCATGCGAGGCTTCGTCATGTGGCCGATGCCTTCCTTCAAGGCGTTCTTGGACAGCAGCGAGTCCACCGCGATGTCGAAGTGCTTCCGCGCCAGGTCCGGGCTGATGGCCGGGTTGTGCTTGATGAAGATGTCCACGGCCTCCTGCGGGTTCTCCACCGACCAGGCGATGCCCTTGTAGGTGGCCGCCAGGAACCGCTTCACCAGGTCCGGCTTGTTCTTGAGGGTATCCCCGGACACCATCAGGCCGTTGCCGTAGGTGGCCATGCCGTGGTCGGCAAACAGCAGGTACAGCGGCTTCTTGCCGACCTTCGCGGCGGCCGCGTCCAACGTCGGCTTCTCGGTGTAGAAGATGAGGATGGCATCCACCCGTCCGGCCAGGAGGCTCGGGACGGTGGCGGGCACCGTCATGTTGATCCACTTGACCTTCTTGTCGTCGAACTTGTTGATGTTGGCGAAGGCCGGGAAGATGACCCGCGCGGCGTTGGCCTCGGGCGAGCCAATGGTCTTCCCTTCCAGGTCCGACGGCTTGGTGATCTTGTTTCCCACCAGCGTGGCCAGGGTCTCCAGGGTCTTGTCGTGGACCATGCCGACCATCTTGAGATCGGCGCCCCGCGACTTGGCCGCGATCATGTTGCCCACGGACGCGAAGCCGAAGTCGTCGGTGCCCGAGGCGATGCGCTTCACGGTGTCGCCGGAGCCGAAGCCTCGGGTCATCTGCACGTCTAGTCCCGCTTCCTTCCAGAACCCCTTGTCGATGCTCACGTAGTACATGGCGTGCTTGCCGTAGGGGATCCAGTCCAGCGCGAACTTGACCTTGTCCATGGCCGAGGCGCTGCCGATGCCCGCCACGTACAGCAGGAAAATCGCAAGTGCGATGATTGTGCGTTTCATTTTGTGTACCTCCCCACGTTAGAGTATGTATGCAACGACCTTACAGATACTGCAGCCCGATGGTCTTTCCCACCTGCCTGACGCACTCGGTGAACTCCGCCGACAACCGCATCTCCGGGGTCCGGGGCCGCGGCAGCCCGATCTTGATGATGTCGGTGATCCGGCCCGGCCGGGGCGTCATCACCAACACCCGGTCAGCCAAGAAAACCGCTTCCGGTATGCTGTGGGTGATCAGCAGGCTGGTCTTCTTCTTCTCGCTCCAGATGCGCTGAAGCTCCATGTTCATCTCGCCCCGGGTCATGGCGTCCAGGGCGCCGAAGGGCTCGTCCAGCAGCAGCAGCGAGGGGTCGTGCACCAGCGCCCGGCTGATGGAAGCGCGCTGCTGCATGCCGCCGGACAGCTCCCGCGGGTACTTGTCCTTGAACTCCGTGAGTCCGGTCAGCTCCAGCAACTCCAGCGCCTTGGGATAGTATTCGTCCTTGGAGAGGCCGAGGATCTCCACGGGCAACAGGACGTTGTCGATGACCGAGCGCCACTGAAACAACACCGGCGTCTGGAACACGATGCCGGTGCTCGACTTGGGTCCGGTCACCGGCGCGCCGTTCACCAGCACCTCGCCCCGGGTCTTGTCGAGCAGCCCGGCGATGATCTTCATGATGGTGGTCTTGCCGCAGCCGCTGTGGCCCACGAGGGAAATGAACTCCTGCTCGTAGACCTCGAACGAGGCATCCTCCAGCGCCACGACGGGAGCATCCTTGGAGGGATAGACCTTGGTGAGGTTCCTGACCTCGATGGCGTTCGTCATGGACGTCGATTCCAAACTCGATACACGGTGACCCGTTGGCTGCTCTCCATCGGCCCGGAGCCGGCCTACATGCCGAAGCCCGTCATCTCCTGCTCATCCTCGCCGATGCTCCACGGGATCAGCCACATTTCCAGCAGCACCAGAACGCCGTAAAGGACCAGGCCCAGGAGCGACAGCACGACGAGGGCCGCGAACATGAACGGCGTATTGACCTCGTAGTTGGCGACCATGACCAGGTACCCGAGGCCGGTGTTGCCGCCGACGAACTCGCCGATGATGGCGCCGATGACCGCCAGCGTAATGGCGATCTTGAGGCCGCCGAAGAAGTGCGGCAGCGCGTTCGGCAGGCGGACCTTGGCGAAGATCTGCCAGTCCGAGGCCTGGAGCGACCTGACCAGGTCCAGCATCTCGGGCTGCACCATGCGCATGCCCTGGACCGTGGTGACGATGATGGGGAACCACGAGACCAGGAACGCGATGAGCACCTTGGACATCTCGCCGTAACCCACCCAGATCAGCAGCAGCGGCGCGATGGCCACCTTGGGGACGATCTGGGCCACGAGGATCAGCGGGTAGAGAAGATTCTGAAGCAACCGGGAGTAGACGATCATGATGGCCGAGATCACCCCCAGCACGAGCCCCATGAGGAACCCGTAGATGGTTTCCCGGAAGGTCACGAGGCAGTTCTGCAGGAGGGGGACGAACTTCGCGACGATGGTCAAGAAAATCTTCGACGGCGCGGGCAGCAGGAACTCGGAGACCGAGAACAACCACACCGACACCTCCCAAAGCAGCGTGAAGAGGATCAGGCTGAAGGTGATGGTGCCGAGCTCCTTGAAACGTTCAACCATTCATTTCCCCGCATGACCGACGACGCAGGCCAATCGTTCAGCACGCTTTCATACCACAAGTTCCAGCGCAAGAAACCCCTAAATGGAATTTTCACCCGCAACGCGGCGATTGCCCTGGAGCCCGTTTGACGCTACGGGTAAAGGCAGTCATCGGAACGACCCCGGAAAGGACAAGCCATGCCGGACAAGGTATCGATCTTCGGGCACGACCATTGTGACTACACCACGAGTGCCCGGCGCGACTACTCGGACAGAAACATCCCCTTCGAGTACATCAACGTGCTGGAGGACGAGGACGGCCTTCGGCGCATGTTGGAGCTCAACAACGGCAGTCGCGAGATCCCGGTCATCGTGGAGGACGGCAGGGTCAGCGTCGGCTTCGGCGGAAGCTGAGCGGTGTAGCGGCCGCGGTCGCGGCCGGGAAATTGACTTGCGATGCGGTCATCGGATATTCTCCGTCCTGACTGCCGTGTAGCTTTGCCGGATCCGTTTGGAGGTTTGCGATGATAAAGCACGTCGTTCTCGTCAAGCTCAAGCCGGATGCATCCCCGGAGCAGATCGACAGAATGATCGCCGGCTACAATTCCATGAAGGAGTCCATCCCGGACCTGCTGAGCTGGTCCATGGGACCCAACCTTCGGCGTGACGGCGACTACGACTATGCCATGGTGGCGGTCTGCGAGGACGCGGAGAGCGTCCAGCGCTACGTGGACCACCCGGTGCACCGGCAGGTGGCGCAGGAGGTGGGGCGGCCCATCTTTCAGAGCCGGGAGATTGCCGACTTCGAGTTCGACCCCGAAGAAGAGATGTGGGAGCCACAGGTGCAGGAGGTGTGGACCGAGCTGTCGGACACGGTTCGGACGGAGCACACGGCGCTGGTGGTCATCGACGTGCAGAACGATTTCTGCGCTCCCGGCGGCGCGCGCATGAAGGGGGACCTGAGCTTCGTCGAGGCCATGCGCGAGCCTCTGAAAGTGATGGTGGAAGCCGCCCGGGCCGCGGGGGTGCCGGTGATCTACACCCAGACCTCCAACGACAATGAGCACGACAACGGCCCGATCCTGGCGCGGCGCGCCCGGGTGGGGCTGGCCAACGCCAAGTACACGGTCCCGGGAACACCGGGATGGGATGTCTGCGACTTCGTCGCGCCCGCGCCCGACGACGTCCGGATCAAGAAGTGGCATCACAGCGGGTTCACCAACCCCAAGATGGACGCCACCCTGGGACGGCTGGGAATCAAGACGCTGCTGTTCACCGGCGCCGCCACCAACGGCTGCGTCGAGGCCACGGTGAGGGACGCGTTCGCCCGAGGCTACTACAACGTGGTGCTGGAGGACTGCGTGGCCGCCTACGACGCCGACCTGCAGCGCTACTCGCTCAGGAACATGGCCACCCACTTCGCGCTCATCAGCACCAGCCGCGAGGTGCAGCGTACGTGGGCGGAACAGGGGGCGCTGGCGGGCTGATCCCGTTCCCGGAATTCGCCTTGCGGGTGTATAATCCCCAATAGAGCCGCAAAGCCGCACCACGGTCCCAAAGGAGAACACCATGGCCACAGCCACAGCCGAGAAACTCGAAGACGTCGTCGAAGCGAGCTTCAACTACATGGTCCACAAGGGGCCCCGGCCCATCACGACGTTCGACAAGCCGAGCCTCGGCTACCCGCACAAGGACCGGAAGTACGAGACCCACACCGCGCAGGTACGGAATGGCCGCCAACACCCTGAGTTGTCCATCGAGCACCACGGCTTCGCCCTGAGGCCGCAGCCCACGAAGATGACCGACTTCTTCGACGAGGACGAGATACGGGCGGTCTACTATCCCGAGATGGAGGCGCTGATCAAGGAGAACACCGGAGCCTGCCGGGTGCTGATCTTCGACCACACGCTGCGCTCCGGCTACGAGGAAAAAGGCGCCAAGGCCCCGGTCCAGAACGTGCACAACGACTACACCGAGTGGTCCGGCCCGGA
>JAJDTQ010000007.1 GCA_022827045.1 Candidatus Binatia bacterium | reverse complement strand
GGTGGCCGGCGCCTACTGGCGCGGCGACGAGAACAACGAGATGCTCCAGCGCATCTACGGCACCGCGTTCCCGTCCCGAAAGGAGTTGAAGCAGCACCTGGCGCTCCTGGAGGAGGCGCGCAAGCGGGACCACCGCAAGCTCGGCAAGGAGCTGGACCTCTTCAGCTTCCATCCGGCGGCTCCGGCGAGCCCGTTCTTCTATCCCAAGGGGGCGTTCGTCTACAACACGCTCGTAGAGTACATTCGTGGCCTGTACCGGCGCTACGGCTACGAAGAGGTGATCACCCCGCAGATCTTCGACGCCGACCTGTGGCACCGGTCGGGGCACTACGATCACTACAAGGACAACATGTACTTCACCTACATCGACGAGCGCGAGTTCGGCGTGAAGCCCATGAACTGCCCGAGCCACACGCTCATCTACGCCTCGAAGAAGCGCTCCTACCGGGATCTGCCGCTCAGGCTGGCAGACTTCGGACGGCTGCACCGCTACGAGAAATCCGGCGTCACGGCCGGGCTCACGCGGGTGCGTAGCTTCTCGCAGGACGACGCCCACATATTCTGCACCCCGGAGCAGATCGAGGGGGAAGTCAACAGCCTGCTTGACATGCTTCGCGAGGTGTATCATAGGTTCAACTTCGAGGATCTGGAGGTCTTCCTCTCCACAAGGCCGGACCAGTACCTGGGGGCTCTGGAAACCTGGGAACGGGCCGAGGCGGCACTGGCCGCATCGCTGGAGAAACGGGACGTAGCCTATGAGATCAGCGAAGGCGATGGCGCCTTTTATGGCCCGAAGATCGATTTCGTCGTCAAGGACGCGATGAAGCGGGGCTGGCAGCTCGGCACGGTCCAACTCGACTTCTCCTTGCCCGAACGGTTCGACCTTGGGTTCATCTCGCCCACGGGAGCGGTTGAACGGCCGGTGATGATTCACAGGGCGATTCTCGGCTCCATCGAACGCTTCATGGCTCTGTTGATCGAGCATACCGGAGGGGCCTTCCCCTTGTGGCTGGCGCCGGTGCAGTCGCGTGTCGTGACGGTGACCGATCAACAGAATCCCTATGCCGCCGCCGTGCGCGACACGCTTCGGGCGGACGGATGGCGGGTGGAGCTGGACGATCGCAACGAGAAGCTGGGGTTCAAGATCAGGGAAGCCCAGGTGGCCAAGATTCCGTACGCGCTGGTCATCGGCGACAAGGAAGTGCAGAATGGCACTCTGTCCGCGAGGAAACGCGGCGGCGAGAACCTCCCGGCCATGCCGGTGGAGGCTTTCCTCGACCGGCTGCGGGACGAACTTAGGCAGGAAACGGAGCCGGCATAGTGAAACCGAGCGAGCGTAGTTTCCCAGGAGGTGCCTTATAGCGCGGCCCACGAGAATCAACCAGCAGATACGGGCACGGGAGGTCCGCGTCATCGACGCGGACAGCGGCCAGCTCGGAGTCATGCCCTTGCATGAAGCCCTGAGCATAGCCGAGCAGAAGGAGCTCGATCTGGTGGAAGTTGCCCCGGACGCACAGCCTCCGGTGTGCCGCCTGCTGGACTACGGCAAGTTCCGCTACCTGCAGAAGAAGAAGACACAGGAGGCGAAACGGAACGCCACCTTTGTCGCGGTCAAGGAAGTCAAGATGGGAGCCCGGACCAACCACCACGACTTGGAGTTCAAGGTGAGAAACATCCGGCGCTTCCTTGAGCGGGGACAGCGAGTCAAGGTGTCGGTGTTCTTCCGAGGCCGCGAGATCACCCATCCGGAGCTAGGCAGGGCCATGCTCAACGGCGTCTTTGACGAAGTCCAGGATCTGGCGAAGCTGGACGTGTCGCCCAAGCTGGAAGGGCGGAACATGGCCATGCTGCTGACGCCGAAGAGCAACGCATGACAGGAAAATCCTGTGTCCTGTCCGGTTAATTGGCATGATGAGATGCGCAGGATTTTTCGTCGTCGGCAAGGCGCGATGACGAGCAGTGGCGGGCACTACGCGAGGAAGAGCAACGCCGCCGACGGCGAAAAAGACAAGCAGGTCATTATGCGAATTAACCGGACAGGACACCAGAAGGGACAGGAAAATTCAGGATGCCCAAGATAAAGACGAAGAGGGGGGCGGCCAAGAGGTTCAAGGTCAGCAAGAGCGGCAAGGTCATGAGGCGGCGCGGCTTCAAGAGCCATATTCTGTCCACCAAGAGCCGCAAGCGGAAACGCCGCCTGAGACAGGCCGAGTCGGTATCGGGCTACGAAGCGAAGACCATGCGACGTCTCATCCCCTACATGTAGGGAGGGGCGGGCAGAGACTCACGTCCCGGCAGCGAGCGCCGGGATCCACCGACATCAACACCCGTTCGGACGCAGTGCCCGGGCGCGCCCTCGCCGGCAGCGCCCCTTTTGATATCTGTTCGAGGAGCAAACGCCATGCCTAGAGTCAAGGGCGGACCGGCCTCCCGCCGGCGCCGAAGAAAGTACATGAAACTGGCCAAGGGGTACGTCGGCGGACGCCGCAGACTGTACCGTGTCGCCAGGGAGACCGTCGAGCGCGGACTGGTCTACGCCTACCGGGATCGGCGGGTGCGCAAGCGCACGTTCCGGGGATTGTGGAACATACGCATCAGCGCCGGCGCGCGGGTCAACGGACTGTCCTACAGCCGGCTGATCCACGGCTTGAAGAAGGCCGGCGTGGCGCTGGACCGCAAGATCCTGGCCGATCTCGCGGCCACGGACGCCGCGGTGTTCGACCAGGTCGCCCAGTGCGCCAGGCTTGCCCTCGATTCCCAGGCCAACCCTGCCCCGGACCCCGATCCGGGGGCCTGACACCCTGCCCTGCCCATGATCGAAGCCCTCGAGAAGCTCCATGAGGAGGCCGAGGGGCGGCTTGAACGGTGCGCCTCGGAACAGGAGCTGGAGCAGATCCGCATCGACTACCTGGGCCGCAAGGGCGGGAAGCTCACCGCGCTGATGCGCGGGCTCCGGGAGCTTCCGGCAGACGAGCGGCCGCGCGCGGGGCAAGAGCTCAACCGCCGGCGGGCGGAGCTCGAGGGCCTTCTCGACGCCCGGCTGAAGGGTCTCCGGGAGAGTGAAGCAACCCTCGCGGACGGGGGCCCGCGTCTGGACGTGACCCTGCCCGGGAACCGCCCGGAGCGGGGCCGCGTGCATCCCCTCACCCGGGTCACCGACGAGATCATCGACGTCTTCACCGGCATGGGATTCGAGATCGCCCGCGGGCCGGACGTGGAGGACGACTACCACAACTTCGAGGCCCTCAACATTCCCAGGGACCACCCGGCGCGGGACATGCAGGACACCTTCTTCGTGTCGGAAGACCACGTGCTCCGCACCCATACCTCGCCGGTGCAGATCCGCGTCATGGAGCAGCGCCGCCCGCCGCTGCGGATCATCGCGCCGGGCGCGGTCTACCGCCACGACGACGACGCCACCCACTCTCCGGTCTTCCACCAGGTGGAAGGCTTCATGGTGGACCACGACATCACCTTCGGCGATCTGAAGGGCGTCCTGACCCATTTCCTGGAGCAGATTTTTCAGGACAAGGTGCGCGTGCGCTTCCGCCCGAGCTTCTTTCCGTTCACCGAGCCCAGTGCCGAGGTGGACGTGTACCATGGGTCGGGATGGCTGGAGATCCTGGGCTCGGGAATGATCGACCCCAACGTGTTCGACTTCGTGGGATACGATACCGAGACTTTCTCGGGCTTTGCATTCGGCATGGGCGTGGAGCGCATCGCCATGCTGAAGTACGGGATGGACGACATCCGGATGTTCTTCCAGAACGACGTCCGTTTTCTGAGACAGTTTCCGCCTTAAGAGCCTGTAGCGGGTGACCGCGCGGTGCAGGCGCGGGCGGGTTGGGAACCCGCCCCGGCACCCGGCGCGCGGGTTCACGAATCGATCATGAAGCTGACTTTCAATTGGTTGATGGAGCTGGTGGAGGTGCCGGACACGGCCGCGTTCGGGCCCGACGAGCTCGCCGAGCGGCTCACCCACGCGGGGCTCGAGGTAGAGGCGGTCAAGCGCCTGTGGGACGATGCCGGCGCGTTGATCGTCGAGCTGGCGGACGTCCGGCCCCACCCCAACGCCGACCGGCTGTCCGTGTGCGAGATCCACGATGACGGCGAGCCGCGGCGCATCGTGTGCGGCGCCCCCAACGTCCGGACCGGCATGAAGACGGCTTTCCTGCGCGTAGGCGCCGTGCTGCCGTCGGGGCAGGCCATCGAAAGGCGCCCCATCCAGGGGGTCCCGTCGGACGGGATGCTCTGCTCCGAGAAGGAGCTGGGGCTTTCCGACGACCACCGCGGCATCATGGAACTGCCCGGCGACGCCCCCGCGGGAACCTCGCTCCACGAGTACCTGGGCCTGAACGACTGGATGCTGGAGGTGAGCATCACTCCCAACCGAGGCGACTGCCTCAGCGTCCTGGGGCTGGCGCGGGAGATCGCCGCGCTCACCGGGGGGAGGCTCCGGGTCCCCGCCATCCCCGATCATCTCCGCGAGCACCCGCCGACGATCCCGGTCTCGGTGGAGATACTGGACCCGGTGTTGTGCCCGCGCTACTCGGCCCGGCTCATCCACGGGCTGCGGCCGGCGCCGGCGCCGCCGTGGCTCCGCTTCCGGCTCGAGGCCTGCGGCATCCGCTCCATCAACCACATCGTGGACGTCACCAACTACGTCATGCTGGAGACGGGCCAGCCGCTCCATGCCTTCGACGCGCAGAGTATCGCCAGCCAGCGCATCGTGGTCCGCACCGCCGGGGAGGCAAGCACCCTCACAACCCTGGACGGATCGGATCGGGCGCTCCATCCCGACGACCTGCTGATCTGCGACGGCGACACCCCGGCGGCGCTCGCCGGAGTCATGGGCGGCGCGGGCTCGGAGGTCACCGAAGAGACGGAGTCCGTGCTCCTGGAGAGCGCGCACTTCGACCCCCTGACCATCCGGCGCACGGCCAAGCGCATGGGGATGCACACCGAGGCCTCGCACCGGTTCGAGAGGGGCGTGGACCCGGACGGAACCCGCTACGCCATGGACCGGGCGGTGGCTTTGTGGGAGCAGATGGGCGAGGCTCAGGTAGTGCCCGGCTTCGCCGATGCCTACCCGAGCGCGCGCAAGCCCGCCGAGATCACCCTGCGGTACGCCAGCGTCAAACGCGTCCTGGGCGTGGAGCTGCCGCGCGAACGGATCCATGGAATCATCGAATCCCTGGGCATCGAGCTCAAGCGCTCATCGGACCACGACCTGGTGGTATCACCGCCCTCGTACCGGTTCGACCTCACCCGGGAAGCGGACATCATCGAGGAACTGGCGCGGCTCCACGGCTATGACAACATTCCGGCCACGCTTCCGGCGGTCAGGATGGGAGTCCAGGGCGACCCGCTTCTGCGCTGGGTACGCAAGACCCGTTCCCTGCTTACGGCGGAGGGATTGGACGAGGTGGTGACGCTGCCCTTCTGCTCCGCCGCGATGAACCGGACCTTTCCCGGCCTGTGGGGCGAGGACGGCAAGCCCGTCCACATCACCAACCCGCTACGCCGGGAAACGGACGAGATGCGCCTGAGCCTGCTGCCCGGCGTGGTCGAGAACCTGCACTACCACTCGGAGCGCCGCAGCGAGAGCTCGATGATCTTCGAGTTGAACAAGGTGTTCTCGCTTGGAAGCGAGGGGGGCTACACCGAACGGATGAACGTCGCCGGCCTCATTCGCGGCCACCGGCCTCAGCGAGGCCTCAAAGCCGAGAACCGGGCGTTCGTATTCGCGGACATGAAGGGAGTCGTGGAGGACCTCCTGGAAGGTCTCGGGCACGCCGATTGCCACTGGACCGCCGACGCGCCTCCGCCGATCCTGCATCCCGGGGGCTTCGCCACGGTCTCCGCCGGAGGCGTCCCGGTGGGCTATGTTGGCGAGATAAGTCCGCGAGTTCGCGAGGATTTGGACCTGCCGGCCTTCTTCCTTTTCGAGCTTGACTTCGGTGCGATCGTTCACTATGCTCGGCCAGATTTCAAGGTGCGTCCCATTCCCCGTTTCCCGTCGGTGGAAAGGGATCTTGCCATCGTCGTGGCCGAAGACTTTCCGAGCCAGACCGTGATCGACTGGGTGCGGGAACTGGACCGGCCTCTCATCGAGAGAGTGAATGTCTTTGACGAATACACCGGCGCTCCCATCAGCGAAGGCAGGAAAAGCCTGGCCTACAAGGTGTTTTACCGATCGACGGAAAGAACCCTCACCGATCACGAGGTCAACACCGTGCACGAGGATCTGACCCGCCGGCTTTGTGCCGCGTTCGACGCCACACTGCGGTAGCGGGCCCCGGCCGGGGCTCCTCGGAGGAAGGCAACCATGACCAAGGCTGACATCATTAATCGGATCTACGAGAGGGTGGGCTTTTCCAAGAAGGAAGCCACCGACGTTGTCGAGGCCACGTTCGAGATCATCAAGTCCCATCTGGAAAACGGTGACAAGGTGAAGATCTCCGGGTTCGGGAACTTCGTCATCCACGGAAAGCAGCCGCGCAAGGGGCGCAACCCACAGACCGGCGAGGAGATCACCATCGCGGGCCGCAAGGTGCTGACCTTCAAGCCCAGCCAGACCCTCAAGAAGAACATGAACTCCGCCCCCGCGGAGCCCTCCGATACCGACAACCTGACGATTTCATGATATCATTGGGTCCATGGCAGTCGTCATTCCCGACAAGCTGTACTTCAAGATCGGCGAAGTCAGCGCCCTCCTGAAGCTGAGGCCGCACGTGCTGCGCTACTGGGAAACCGAGTTCGATATCCTGAACCCGGGCAAGGCGCCGTCCCGCCACCGTCTCTACAGACGCAAGGACGTCGAGTTGCTGCTTCAGATCAAGCAGCTTCTGTACACGGAGGGATACACCATCGAAGGGGCGCGGAAGAAGCTCAAGCAACGCGACCCTGCCGAGGAGTCGGCCTCGACGCCGTGGCCGGACCCCGAGTACAAGGAAACGCTGCTCCAGATCAAGGAAGACCTGACCTCCCTCCGGAACATGATCTCTTGACGGCCCGCCCGCCAAACCGAGAATTGACCCGTTCCCGGTTGAGTGTTAAGACGTTTTCCATAGTGTCGGGGCGTAGCGCAGCCTGGTAGCGCACACGCTTGGGGTGCGTGTGGTCGCTGGTTCAAATCCAGTCGCCCCGACCATTTTCTTACCCGGACCATGATAACCCGCGCCGCCCCGATCTACCGCCGTGAGCTCAAATAGCCGTAGCGTCGCAGGATTCGAGGGCGCCAGGGAACGGATGGTCCAGACCCAGTTGCGTGATCGAGGGATCCACGACTCGCGGGTGATCCGCGCGATGCGCAGGGTGCCGCGCCACCTCTTCGTGGAGCCCGCCCTGGTGAACCGCGCCTACGACGACGACCCGTTGCCCATCGGCGCGAAACAGACCATCTCCCAGCCCTATATAGTCGGGTACATGTTGCAGGCCCTCGCGCTGAAGGGGACCGAACGCGTGCTGGAGATCGGCACCGGCTCCGCCTACCAGACGGCACTGCTGGCGGAGCTGTGCGCCAACGTCTTCTCGGTGGAGAAGTTGCACGAGCTGGCAGTGCAGGCGCGGGCCCGCCTCGATGAGCTATGCTACTACAACGTGGCGATCCACATGGGAGACGGGACCCTCGGGTGGTCGGAGCACGCCCCCTACGACGCCATCGTCGTGGCGGCGGGGGCGCCCAGGATTCCGGCGCCGCTGGCCCAGCAACTCGCGGCCAGCGGAAGGCTCATCATTCCCATCGGCGACGACCAGTCACAGACCCTGACACTTACGGTGCGGACTCCCACTGGCCTTGAAGAAACGGACCTTGGAGGATGTCGGTTCGTCAAGCTTCTGGGGAGGTACGGTTGGCAGGGCTAGCCTTTCGCGCTCTCGGGCTGCTCAACCTTCTCGCCTTCCTTGCCGTAGCCGGTTGCAGTTATCACCACAACCGTGATGCCACTAGCCGTGCGCCTTCGAAGGCGCCGGGCAAGGCCGTGGCGAGAGCCGGCATCCACCACGTCGTCAAAAAGGGCGAGAACCTCTACCGCATCGGCAAGGCGTACGGCATAGACTACGCAACCCTGGCGCGTATCAACCGCATCGCGGATGCGCGGGACATCCGGATCGGGCGCCGGCTGTTCATTCCCGGCGCAACCCGCACGCTGCCGGTCCAGATCATCACCCCCATCAAGGAACCCGTTGCGCGTTCGGCCGTCCGGGCTCGAAAGACCCCTTCCGTCGTTGCGCCCCGAAAGACGCCGGCCCGGAGCACGGCGGCCGCGGTGAATACACCTCGCGGCACCAGGGCCGCTCGTCGCAAGGGGGTCACCGCCGGAAAGAAGTCCCGGACCCCGGCCGCCGCGCGCAAGGCAAGGGTGGCCAAGAACCGGGTCGGGCGGCCACCGCCGGCGAGGCGGTCGAAGCAGGGTTTCGTCTGGCCGGTAAGGGGAAAAATCACCGCCAGATTCGACTCACGACACGACACCCTGAACGACGGAATCGACATCGCCGCGCCGTCTGGCACCCCGATCCTGGCAACGGCGGCGGGACAGGTCATCTACAGCGACCACCTCCGCGGCTACGGCAACCTCATCATCGTGCGCCACCGCGGCGGTTTCGCATCGGTCTATGCGCACAACCGCCGGAACCTCGTACGGCCGGGGCAAAAGGTGGCGCGCAGGCAGGTCATTGCCGAAGTCGGCGACACGGGCCGGGTCACCAGCCCGCATCTTCACTTCGAGATCCGCAGGAACAACGTCGCCCGAAACCCGCTTTCCTATTTGCCTTGACTGTGTTAGCTGAACCCGGATCATGAGCACCATCGACGACATCCGTGCCGCCATTCGCGACATCCCCGACTTCCCCAAACCCGGGATCGTGTTCAAGGACATCACGCCGCTCGTGGGCAACGGGCCGCTGTTCCGCAAGACCATCGACCTGTTGGCCGAGCGCTACGAAGCCGCCTCGCTGGACACGGTGGTGGGTGTCGAGTCCCGCGGGTTCATCATCGGGGCGGCCCTAGCCTACCGGTTGGGCAAGGGCCTGTGCGTGGTCCGGAAACCCGGGAAGCTCCCCTACGACACGCTGGAGGCAACCTACGAGCTCGAATACGGCACGGACACCCTGGAGGTCCACAGCGACGGCCTCGCGTCCGGCGCGCACGTGCTCCTGGTGGACGACCTCGTCGCCACCGGGGGCACCGCCGCGGCGGCGGCCGCGCTGGTGGAGCAGCTCGGCGGCACGGTCTTCGAGCACGCCTGCATCATCGAGCTCGCCTTCCTCAAACCGCGCGAAAAGCTCGACCAGGAACTGTTTTCGCTCATCCGGTACGATTCGGAATAGGTGGAATAGGTCCTTTCGGGCAAGCGTCCTCACCTCCCGTTCCACTTGCGTTTCCTTGACGCAACGCGTCCAATTGGGATAGGAGTTGAAGTTCACGGCACCGTATTCCATCGTATCGAGCCCCTAGCGCAACGAGACAAGAACGCGGCGAGCCCCGGAAGGGAGGCAAGTCATGTCCAAGAAGAACGGAGAGGTCAACCAGAATACCGCCATCACCACGGATCCATTCCCTGCATCCAGCAAGGTCTACGTTTCCGGGATGGGATCCAACGGGGTCCAGGTCGCCATGCGCGAGATCAGCCATGGCGCCACGGGCGCCCACGGGCATGGCGGCAATGGCGCCAACGGAAGCGCCGAACGCCCACGGCTCCGGGTTTACGACACCTCCGGCCCCTACACCGATCCTTCGGCAGGAATCGACGTGCGGCAGGGACTCAAGCCCTTGCGCGGGGACTGGATCGCCGCCCGGGGCGACACGGAGGAGACCGAGTCCCACTACCGGCCCAACGGCAAGGACGACGTCGCGCAGCGCTTCCCCGAGATGGCGCGCAGACCCGTGCAGCGGGCCAAACCCGGCGGCAACGTGAGCCAGATGCACTACGCACGCCAGGGCATCATCACCCCGGAGATGGAATACATCGCCGTCCGCGAGAACATCGGCCGCGAGGCGGCGCTCAACGGCGAGGGCGCCGGGCACCACGCCGGCAACCATTTCGGAGCGTCGATCCCCTCGTTCGTCACCCCCGAGTTCGTGCGAGACGAGGTGGCCCGGGGACGCGCCATCATCCCTTGCAACGTCAACCATCCCGAGACCGAGCCGATGATCATCGGGCGTAACTTCCTGGTGAAGATCAACGCCAACATCGGCAACTCGGCGGTCACCTCCTCCATCGAGGAAGAGGTGGAGAAGATGATCTGGGCCACGCGCTGGGGCGCGGACACGGTCATGGACCTGTCCACCGGCGCCAACATCCACGAGACCCGCGAGTGGATCCTGCGAAACTCGCCGGTGCCCATCGGCACCGTGCCCATCTACCAGGCGCTGGAGAAGGTCAACGGCAAGGCCGAGGAGCTGACCTGGGAGATCTATCGCGACACGCTCATCGAGCAGGCCGAGCAGGGCGTGGACTACTTCACCATCCACGCCGGCGTGCTGCTGCGCTACGTCCCGCTCACCGCCAAGCGCCGCACCGGCATCGTCTCCCGCGGCGGCTCCATCCTCGCCAAGTGGTGCCTGGCGCACCACCAGGAGAACTTCCTCTACACCCGCTTCGAGGAGATTTGCGAGATCATGAAGGCCTATGACGTGGCCTTCTCCCTGGGCGACGGCCTGCGTCCCGGCAGCATCGCCGACGCCAACGACGAGGCCCAGATGGGCGAGCTGGCCACCCTGGGCGAGCTCACCA
>JAJDTQ010000153.1 GCA_022827045.1 Candidatus Binatia bacterium | reverse complement strand
CATGGGCCACATGGAGGCACTGGACGGCTCCCAGGCCGGACCCTGGTCGGGGCTCGGCAAGGAGCAGCGCATGTGGCTCCAGACCGCGCTCTCCGACTGGCCCAAGGACGCGCCGGTCATCATCATGAGCCATACGCCGCTCTACGAGGTGTACCCCGGCTGGAACTTCTGGATCCGGGACTGGCGTCAGGTGCACGAGATCATCGGCCCCTACAGCAACATCACCAACATCCACGGCCACGTGCACCAGCCGCTCTATCACGAGACCGAGGGCGCCCGCTTCATCGGGATGCTCGCGACCTCCTGGCCGTGGCCGTATCCGCCCACCGGCGTGCCGGCCCTGACCAAGCCGATGATTCGCGTCGATCCGGGCGACATCTTCGACGGTGTCGGCTGGGGCAAGTTCGACTATGCGGACGGCCATGCGAGCGAGGAGTACAAGATGTGGCGCAACGAGGTGTTTGCCGTCGCGCAGCACGATTCCGGCACCGGCGACAACGGCAACCAGATCCTGACGCCGCGCATCGCCGACCGCGACTGGACGGGCAACTGAGCGAGGAGGAGCAAATCGTGAAAACAATAAGCAAGCGTTATCTGCTGGCCGCCGGCTGCGCCGTCTGCGTGGGTCTCGGGGTTTTCGGCGTCGTTCAGGAGTCCGTGGCGCACAAGGATCTGCATGACGCCGCCACGCTGCAGGCGTTCCATGATCTCTTCATGGAGCAGGTGATCCTGGGGGACCGGCTGTTCCACGGCGACGCCGAAGCGCAGAAGGAGATGGGGGTGAACCTCTCGAAGACCGGCATGGCCTGCGCGATGTGCCATCCGATTTCCTCGGACATCCACCCCCACGAGTTCCCGAAGTTCCAGGAGCAGATGAGCGAGTTCGCGACCTTGCGCGACATGGTCAACTGGTGCATCGAGAAGCCCAACGAGGGCGAGGTCATCGATGTGAACAGCGAAGCCATGAAGGCTCTGGAAGCGTACATGTACTGGTCCAACAAGGGCTCGGTGCTGGATCCCGGCCGTCACTGACGGACACGCGGATTCAGGTGATCGGGGGCCGGCGCGGTCCTGGCCGGCGCAATGCTCGGGGTTCGACGACGGCCGCCTGTCCGGGCGGCCGTCGCACGTGAACAGGAAGGCGACTGGCTTTGAACAAGGCGAAGGCGATCTACGCGGTCGTTGTGGTGCTCACGGTCGGGTTGGTGGTAACGATAAGCCTGGTGGTGCGGCAGTGGACGGACAAGCCGCGCGCGCCCGATTCGATATTCAACCTGTCGGCCGCTACGGGAAACATCGAGCCGGTCGGCGTGCCGGTGCCGCCGAATCCCACCCTGCTCAGGCACGGCGAGTGGGTATACCGCGGACTGTGCATCGGCTGCCACGGCATCGACGGAGACGGCAACGGCGCGGTATGGGAGCTTGCCGACGTGTACGCCCCCGAGCACAAGCTGCCGCGCAAGCCCCGGGACTTCACCGAGGCGGTGTTCAAGCTGCGCTCGACCCCGAGCGGCTCGTTCCCCACCGACGTCGACCTGTTCAAGTCCATCTCGCGCGGCCTGGTGGCCGACCACGACATGCCGGCGTTCAAGTTTCTGCCCGAGCGGGATCGGTGGGCGGTGATCGCCTACCTCAAGACCCTCTCGCCGCGCTGGGAGGAGGAAGCGGAGTGGCAGGAGGATCCCATCGCTATCGCAGAGCCGCCGCTTCCCGACCATGCCATGCTCGTGGCGGGCAAGGGTGTCTACGAGCGCATGCAGTGCGCCGAGTGCCACGGCCCGCTCGGCAAGGGAGACGGGCCGTCGGCACCGGGTCTCGAGGACGACAGCGGCCTGCCGATCGTGCCGCGGGACTTCACCGACGCGGCGCAGTTCGTCGGCGACAGCGCTCCCAAGGGTGTCTACCAGACGTTCACCACCGGGCTGGACGGCACCCCGATGCCGTCGTTTGCCGACTTTCTCGACGAAGATCAGCGCTGGCAGCTCGTGTGGTACGTCACGTCGCTCCGGCCCGACTGGGATCTCTACGCGGCGCGGGTCAACCTGTTGAAGGAGCGCGGGGAGGACATCGCGTTGGCCGCACTGACGCCGGTTGTCGCCCAGGCTCAGGCCGCAACGCCGGCCGCGACGGCTTCCGGGAGCGCCGGGGCGGCCGCGACGGTTGCCGCCGCGACCGATCAGGAGGAGAAGGCGGCGGATGCGCCGGCCGAGCCGTCGAAGCCGGTGTTCCTGAGCAAGTACCAGGAATCCGACGTGACCGGCGGAGGCACCGTCCAGGGCACGGTCGTGTACAACGGCTCGATCAAGAAGAAGACCGTCCTGCCGACGAAGGACAAGCGGGTGTGCGGCAGGGTCCGCAAGGAGCCGCTCATCCTCGTGGGTGACGGGGGGGCGGTGAAGGACAGCGTCGTGTACCTGAAGGGCATCGGAGCGGGCAAGCCGTGGCCCGAAATTCTGACCAGGGTTCCCGTGCTCGACCAGGAAGGCTGCAAGTTCCACCCGCACGTCCAGGTCGCGCGCCAGGGCAGTCTCGACATCATCAACTCCGACCCGGTGCTCCACAACACCCACGGCTACTACGGCAAGCGGACCGCGTTCAACGTGGCGCTGCCCGAGAAGGACCAGAAGGTCACCAAGGTTCTCAAGCAGCCCGGCACGGTGAAGGTGGACTGCGACGCCCACGGCTGGATGCTCGGCTGGGTCCACGTGGTGGACAACCCGTACTTCTTCCAGACCGGGGACGACGGCACGTTCAGCATCACCGACGTCCCGCCCGGCGACTACACCCTGGCGGCCTGGCAGGAGTGGCTGGGCGAGATCGAGATTCCGGTCACGGTCCGGGCAGGGGAGACCACGGAGCTCGCCATTGACCTCACGAAGTAGCAGGAGGAGCATGTACGGCAACCACGCACCCTCCTCGGCCATTCATGCATCGCCGGCTCGTTCGGGGCCGTCGGGGACGGATGACGAGGGTGCTCCGCCGCCATGTACGGACAATGCAGGTGCGCAGGTCCCGTTCTCCGCGAACCCGGCCGCCGGCGCGTGGTGGTGAGCATGCGGTCTCCTTCATCGTCTGCGCCGGCGTTGCGCTCGCGGTTGCGATGGCGTTCGGCGCGGTCGGATTCGTGCCCCAGCAGGCCATGAGGGAGCCTTCCATGCGAGTCGCGCAGCCGATCGATTTCGACGTGGTGGAGCGCGGTGCCAGCATCGCCGACCTGGAGCGCGGCCGCAGCTACTACGTGCAGCTCTGCCTCCCGTGCCACGGGGTCTCGGGCCGCGGGGACGGGGAGTGGGCCTATCGCATGACGCCCCGCCCCACGGACCTCACTGGTCGGCGGACCAGTGGGCGGAGTGACGAGACGTTGCGCGCGGCGATCCGCGACGGGGTCGCGGGCACTGCGATGCGGGGCTGGGAAGACCGGCTCTCCGCAACGCAGATCGGTCAGGTGCTGGGCTATGTGCGGCACCTCGGGCGCATCGAGAGCGCGCGGGCCGCGCCCCCGTGAGCGCCGTGGCGGACATCGGCACCCGGGTCGAGCCCGCCCCCTCGGTGCGCGAGCGCGACGAGGCCCGAGCGCAGGGGCACCTGGTCCTGCGTTTTCTGGTGCTGTCGGTCATCCACCTGTTCATCGGGACGGTGCAGGGGGTGATGCAGACCTTTCCGGGCATCGCCCAGTGGATTCGGGAAGCGGGCCCGGCGGGGCACCTGATCGACCCGCTCGCTCACGCGCACATCAACCTGGTGGGCGGAGTGACCATGGGCCTGATGGGGCTCATCTACTACGTGCTCCCGAAGGTGCTCGGCAGGGAGGTGTACAGCCCGGTGCTGGCCGGCGCCTCGTTCTGGCTGTCCACGGTGGGGGTGCTCGGGTTCTTCTGCTCGCTCGTGGCGCTCGGAATCGTGGAGGGCAACATGATCCACGGCGGGATGACCTATTCGGAGGCGCTGGCGGTGGTGGGGCCCGTCCACCACATCCTCATCATCACCACCGCCTTCCTGATGGGGTTCGGCTACTGGGCGTTCATCGTCAATGTCCTGATGACGGTGATGCGCAAACGCGGAGACTGACATGCACCGACTGATCAACATCCTCTACAGCGGCTTCATGGTCGGCATCGGCATCGGAACCGTGTTTCAGCTCGCGTTTCTTCCCCTCATCGGCATGCGCAGCCACGACGACTGGACGGGGCTGCTGTGGTGGGGGTTCGTCATCACGCTCGTGACCGGGGTGCTGTCGGCCCTGAGCTTCTGGTTCATGAATTCCGTCATGGTGCGTCAGGGCAAGTAGCGCCGGGCCCGGCGTCCCCGATGGAGGTGGGACATGGTTGAGAGATACTTCACCGAGAACGACTACACGGAAGGGACGGCCGCCAAGCACTTCTTCTTCTCGTCCATCGTGATGCTGAACATCGGGGTGTTCCTGGCGCTCGCAACGTCGATGCGCCTGGCCTGGCCCGACATCTTCCCCAACGACATTCCGTGGCTGCACTTCGGACGCATTCGCCCGGTGCACGTGCACTTCGTGATCTTCGGCTGGATCTCCATGGCCTTCGCCGGGGCCATGTGCTACATGACGCCGGCGCTGTGCAAGACCCGGCTGTGGAGCGAGAAGCTCGGGGTGTGGAACTGCTGGGCCTGGAACGTCGGGATGGTCTTCGTGTTCTTCACCCTCATCAACGGGATGACCACCGGCCGCGAGTACCAGGACCTGATCTGGCCGCTCGACGCCTTCATCCTGCTGTTCGTGTTCCTGCCGCTGGCCATCAACATCTGGATGACCATGTTCCGGCGCAAGGCCCAGGGTCTGTACGTGACGCTCTGGTTCTTCGGGGCGGCGCTCCTGTTCATTCTGCTCTCCTACTTCATCGGGGCGGTTCCCGACTTCTTCCCGGTCACGGGCCTGAGCGAGGCCTACATGACCTGGTGGCACGCGCACAACATCCTCGGCCTGTGGATCACGCCGGTGTCGGCCGCCATCGCGTACTACATCATCCCCAAGGTCTCCGGGAACACGCTGTACAGTCACAAGATAGGCCATCTGCACTTCTGGTCGATCGCAGCCTTCTACTCGACACCCGGCGCGCACCACCTGATGGGCGCGCCCATTCCGGAGTGGCTCAAGTCGTTCGCCTCGGTGTCGGGGGTGCTGATCATGATCCCGGCGCTCGCCTTCGTGGTGAACATGCTGATGACCATGAAGGACAAGTGGTGGATGTTCACCCGCAGCATCCCGCTGCAGTGGGCCCTGACCGGCGTGCTCTTCGCGATTCCGTTGAACATCCAGGGGGCGTTCCAGCAGACGAGGGCGCTCAACTGGTACATCCATGGCACCCACTGGATCGTGGCGCACGCGCACCTGGCCCTGCTGGGATTCTCGACGTTCATCGAGATCGGGGCCATCTACTACGGCCTGCCGAAGCTGCTCAAGCGCGAGCTCTACAGCGAGAAGCTGGCGCGGCTTCACTTCTGGATGATGTCGATCGGCTTCCTGGGCTTCTGGGCGGTGCTGACCGCGGCGGGTCTGGTGCAGGGGGCGGCCAAGGTGTACGAGATCCCCTACATCCAGTCGGTGATCGCGACCCATCCGTACATGGTCGGCCGGGTGCTCTTCGGATCGCTCATCATCTTCTCGCAGCCGATCTTCCTCTACAACATGTGGATGACGGCGAAGTACGGCAAGAAGATCGTGCCCGAGACGGCGACCCCTGCGCCGGCCCCGGCGGCGGCGTGAGCGAGAGGTGACCTGACATGCCCAAGTACGTGATCGGCTGCTGCCTGCTGGTGATCGTCATCTTCGCCTCCGTCGCCATCACCATCGTCGGAGGCTCGACCTACATGAGCCAGATTCCGCCCACGGAGCTCGCGAAGGAGAAGGTGAAGATCTGGGGGCACTCGGGATGGTCGTTCAACGACCCCTGGATGACCGGCGACCACGCACCGACGCTCGCCGGCAAGGGCAAGGTCATCTTCATCCGCGAGGGTTGCTGGTGGTGCCACACCCTGCTTCCGGAGCAGACCCAGGACTGGGCCTACTTCGGGGAGCCGCCGCTCGCCGGCGACGTCCAGGGCGAGTCGCCGAGCCTGTTCGGATCCGACCGCAAGGCGCCCGACCTCCTGCACATCGCGAGCCGCAACCGGGTGAAGGCGTGGCACTACGTGCACCACCGCAACCCGCGTGCGGTCACCCCCGGCTCCATCATGCCCGCGTTCGAGCACCTGACCGACGAGGAGCTCGACGCGATCATCGCGTTTCTGGAGAGCCTGCGCTGAGGCGCCGTCCCGAGGACCGTAGCGATGGACGAACGAGAATTCGAATACGACGAGCTCGAGGACAAGGGGGAGGTCTTCGGACGCTTCTCCGACGAGGAGTACGATGGCATCAGGGAGGGCAACGGCAAGATCCCCTGGTGGCTCATCATGATCGTCGCGGTGACGATCTTCCAGGCCTTCCTGTGGACCATGCCCTGGGCGGGCTTCGGCCAGCGCTACGACTCGGTGACCACCACGTTCTACAGCGCGACGGGCGCGCAGCCCTGGTGGGACTGGGGCTACTACATGGTCGCGCTGCAGATCATCGTCATCCTGTGCGGTATCGCGGCCGTGGTGTGGACTATCAACGTGCGCAAGGCGGAAGAGCGCAGACGAGAAGAGGAGGACACCGGGGACTGACCCGCCGCAGTGGAGCTGACGCAGACCATCTCGGCGCTGATATTCGCGCTGATACTGATGGCGGTCATCGTCTACGTGGTGATGTCCCGCTTCGTCACCGGACCCCTGGCGGACCTCAAGCGGGGCGAGCGGATCATCCTCGCGGTGAGTGTGGTGGGCATCCTGCTGGTGGTGGTCTACGCAGCCGTGGAGCTGCTTTTCCAGGTCGTGTTCTGAGAGTCGCGGTCACGCGCGAATGAACGCATGAAGCTGGGCGAGAAGCTGATGTTCGGGTTTGCGGTGCTGATCGCGGTGGCGGCGGTGGCCAAGGGAGTGCGCCAGTTCACCGCCACCGAGCCGGCCAAGCCGCGCGACTTCTACGTGTGGACGGAGGACGGTCTCCAGGGGCACGCGGTGTATCGGAGCATGGGCTGCAACAGTTGCCATCGGGCGCTGGGAGTCGGGGAAATCGGCGTCGCACCGGTGCTCGACGGGGAGGGAACCCGCCGGACGAAGGAGTGGCTCGCAGCCTATTTCCAGGATCCGGCCTCGCTCGTGCCGGGCACCGCCCACGATGGTAGCCTGGGTCCGGACCTTCGTCTGCTCGACGAACGAGAACGCGAGCTGGTGGTCGCCTTTCTCGCCGGCCTGAGGGCGAACCCCGGCTCGCCGAACCATCCGCGGCCTCCACCGGAGGCGATGGTGAAGGACGGCGGCTGACTGATCGGGAGTGCAACGCATGGCCGAAGTACTCATTCCATACATCTGGGCGGGGACCGGGCTCGTGATGCTGGTCGCAATAGTCGTGGCGATCTTCTGGGCCTGGCAGCACAACCAGTTCAACGAGGACATCAAGGACCAGATCTTCACCCCGGGAGACGACGACCGATACGATGCGTGACCGGGGGTGACGGTGCCGGCGAACCAAGCGACGGCATGGATGAGCCGGTGGCACCCGGGTCCGCGTTCGCAGCCGCGAGTTCGTGAAGCATGGGGGCTTGCCCCGTGGCGGTGCGCTCTCGCGCATTCGGAGCCCGCGGGTGAAGTTTCGGACGGCGGAGTGGGTGGTCGTGATTGCCACCGTGGTCATCGTCGTCTACGCCGTGCTCGTCGGCGCGCTGATCTGGCTCAAACCGCCGCCGGTGCGCTTCGTGTACGGCGAGTCGGCATCGACGAGGCCCGGCGAGATGATCTTCAGGCGCGAGGGCTGCCTGTCGTGCCACGAGCTGTTCGGCAACGGAACGAGTTTCGGACCGGCCCTTGATGGCGTGGGCAGCCGCCGGGACGTTCCCTGGCTGAAGCAATACCTGCGGTCGCCGCGTGCGGGGGTGGGCGACAGGACCTGGCGGCTGCGGATGCCCGCCTACGATCATCTGGAAGAGGGCGAGCTGGAGGCTTTGGCGACCTATCTCGAAGCGCTACGTGAGCTCGACGAGGACGGCCGAATCGTGGAGCCGCCGCGTTCCCGGCCGAAAGCCAAGAATCAGGGACACCTTGAGCTACCGGACGGGGACGGACATCGATGATCCGGCAGCCTGCGCCAATCCGCCTGCAATTCAGCCGGCGCGCAATGACCCTGGCGCCGGAGACTGACGCTTATTGATATTTCTTGTCCTTGTCGTAGAGTCCGGTACCGATGCACGCCCAGGGCACGATCGCCAGTGCGACCACGCCGCCGAGGCCGAAGATGATCAGAGCGATCTTGATCCCGAAGCTGACGGTTTCCATTGGTCGTTCCTTCTCGGGCGAGGAGTTTCTCTGATGCGGTTCCTTCGATGGTTCGTTCGCGCAAGCAACCCGACCGGGAGTCTAGCCCGAAAGTTTCACCGATTCACGGCTGCGGACGCGGATCCGACTATTTTCGGGCTAGTCCCGTCAACAATGCGTGCGGCGCCGCTCATGCTGATCCTGGGCGTCGGGGCTGTCCTCGCCGGATGCGGCGACGAGCCCGGGCCCGGCGTCCTGCGCGCCAAGGTCGGTGTCGGCCACGCGGTGCCCAGGAGCCGAAACCTTACTGTGGCGAATCCGGCCGAGTGGCACCGGGTGTCCACCATGGACACCAAGGTGGACCTGTACCGCTGGGAGATCGCCGAGCTGCTCGACCAGGGCAGGCCGTTCCTGGTCGTGTTCGGTACCCCGCAGCACTGCACGATGTGCGTGGACCAGATCGTGCGGGTCCAGATCATGCAGGAGATGCACGGGGATCGGTTCGCGTTCATCCACGTCGACGGGTACAAGGACAACGCGGTCTGGGTGGAATGGGGGGTGACCGGCGAGCCCTGGACCTTCCTGGTCGACGCCGACGGCAAGGTCAGCAGGGTCCTCCCGGGACAGACCGAGATAGGGCTTCTGGAGGACGAGATGCAGCGGCTGCTGAAGGACGCGGCGTAGTCATGCCCCGTTGGGCCGGTGTGCCGTGGCCGGCGCTGCCGCTCGTGCTGTTCTCCGCCGCCGGGTGGTGTCAGGACAATCCGTACGTCTACGTCAAGATGCCCCTGACGGTGCCGTGGACGCTGTACTTCGTGTTTCTCGGTGCGGTCCTGATCCCGTTCGTGGTGATGATCGTCCTCGCGTGGCGCAAGCAGCCGATGGACGAGTCGCGGAACAGTCGTCCGTCGCGGCGGGTTTCGTCCGAGAACGACGGCTGAGCCCGGGTCGCCGCCATGGACCGCTTTCTTCGCGTGGGACTGCCGCTGGTGCTGGTGGTGGTATTCGCCGTCATCGCGCTGTTCGTGCTCAACGCCTTCGAAGCGACCGACCTGATGGAAGCCGAGCGACGGGCGGGTCCCACGTTGCTGAATCGGTGACAAACGCAAGCGGCACGAGTCAGCGGGGTGTACGTCCCATTTCTGAGGCTGCTTGTTTCCCGTCGCGGGAAGTGTCTGGGATCGAGGGCATCTTGCCCTCGCAGTCGAGGGCGGGACGCCTGCTTACCGGGTGTTTTTCGGGGTGCCAGGAGAAGCCGATAGGTTCTCTTAACGCACTGATAAACATAATGTTTTGGGTTCTCTTCCTGTCGTGGCGAGGGCACCGATCAAAATCCGGTGAATCATCTTTACACATGCGAGCGGTGCCGTCCCGAGGCACGTAGCGCTCGGGGCGGGGCGTCAATGAGAGGGCGGGCGCGGGTGCGCCCGGCACGCTATGCGAGTGCCGGTGAGGGCGG
>JAJDTQ010000223.1 GCA_022827045.1 Candidatus Binatia bacterium | reverse complement strand
GGAACGGTACGAAAGACGCAGGAGCGTATCATGAAATTCGGCATCCAACTCAACCCCCAGGTCTCCAACGAAAAGCCCCCCGAAACCCTCCTGCCCACGCTGGCGGAGCAGACCCGCGTGGCCGACGAAGCCGGCTTCGAGGCCATCACCATGGGCCAGCACTACAACATCCCCGGCTTCCAGCGGCTCCACCAGGTGCCGCTCCTGGGCCGGCTCTGCGCCGAGGCCAAACGGGCCAGCGTCGGTACCGCCACCACGCTGCTGGGCCTCCACGACCCCGTGGTCATCGCCAAGGAGCTGTCCACCATCGACGTCATGAATGAGGGCCGCGCCGTCTTTTCCTTCGGCCTCGGCTACCGGCAGCAGGAGTTGGACGCCTTCAATCTGACCAAGCAGCAGCGGTTCCACCGTTTTGTGGAGGGCGTTGAGATCGTCCAGCGCCTGTGGACCGAGGAGCACGTCTCGTTTTCAGGCAAGGCGTTCGAGTTGAAGGACGTAACCATCGCGCCTCGGCCGCTACAGAAGCCGCGGCCGCCCGTCTGGATCGCCGCCAATGGCGACAAGGGCGTCCGGCGTGCCGCCCGCATCGGCGACGGCTGGCTCGTGGGACCCCACTCCGCCATCGAGGAGTTGAAGGACCAGACCGCGCTGTTCCGCCAGGCATGGCAGGACACCGGCAAGCACGGCAACGGCGCCTTGGTGATGGTGCGGGAATGCTTCGTCGCCCCCACCCGCGAAGAGGCCGTCGCTAAGGCGCGCCCCTGCCTCGACCGGCTCTACCGCGACGTCTACGTCAAGTGGGGCCAGGACGAGGCCATGACCAACCCCGACGAGCTCACCTGGGACTTCGACCGCTTAGCCCTCCACCGCTTCATCCTCGGCTCCCCCGAGGACTGCATCGAGGAAATCCGCTCCTACGAGGAATCCCTCAAGCCCGACCTGCTGTTGCTCCGTTTCGACTGGACCCCCGGCTTGGACCAGAAGGACATTCTGGCGGCCATGGAGCTGTTTGGCGCGGCGGTGCTGCCGAAGGTGTGAGAGCTTAGCACCTCCTCTTTTCGAATAAATCTGCGTCGAGGACAGGTGTCTATTTCGGGAGCGAGCCTCTGATCGAGGTTGCCGGCCTGACGGTCCCTACGTTCGGTGACTTTACCGTTGTTCGCCGAAAGGCAGAGATCTTGGGTTGTCTGAGCGACGTGAATGCGTTGGTGAAGATGTTGTGGCCCCGAGTGTGAGGTTAAGCCGGGCGATCCGCAGAGAATTGGATTTGCGGTGCAGAGGAATCGCGCTTACCTACATGGGCGCCAGTAGCGAACCTGATGGGATGACAATTCCCGTTGCACGGCATATTACATTATGCAATATTTAACCAGTGTATAGGTTGGCTTTTAGCAAGGATGCGACCAGGATTCTGTCCAGAATGCCCCGCAATGTCTCCCAACGCATTATTGAAAGGCTCAAGAAGATCGCCTTGGATCCATTTGCTCCGGACGGCAACATCGAGCCGATGAGTGGCATGCCCGCCCATTTCAGGCTGCGGTCCGGTGACTGGCGGGCCATATACAGGATCGAAAGAAGTGAACTGCGGATCCTGGTCATCAAGATCGCTCCCAGGGGAGGAGTTTACCGATGAAGCCACAGATCATCACCAACAGTGAGCGGGAGCCCGCCTTCGCGGTGATTCCCTACGACGAGTACCAGGCGCTCATGGAGCGGCTGGAGTGGCTTGAGGACCTACGCGACAGCAAGGCCTTTGCGGAGAAACTCGCGCGCGGGGAGGAGGAGGTGATTCCGGCCGAGGTGGTGGAACGCCTAGTCGGTGGGGAGAGTCCCGTCAAGGTGTGGCGAGAACACCGCGGCCTGACCCAGGAGGACTTGGGGGAGCAGGTGGGCCTCAGTGGCTCGTATCTTTCCCAGATCGAATCCGGCAAGCGCGAGGGCACGGTGAGGGTTTATGCGGCCTTGGCGCGGGCAATGGGTGTCGAGGTGGATGACCTTGTAGCCGCCGGGGATGAGGAGTGACGTTCTCGGGGGCGCGGCCGGCTACGGTTTCAGATCGCCCTCCTCGAACGGAATCGGCTTCAGCACCGGCTTCACCCTATCCCCGTCTTTTTCCACCGAGATCCAGTTGAGGCAGTTCTTGTCGTCCCGTTGCGGGTAGTCGTCGCGGGTGTGCTGGCCGCGGGATTCCCGGCGTTCCAGGGCACAGGCGGCGACCATCTCGCCGACCCAGGAGAGGTTCGAGCATTCGAGGGACTTGATGAGACCGCGGAGGTCGTCCGCTTTTAGTCTGGGGACCTTTTCGTGGCGGAGCTCCCGGAAGCGCTCCACTCCAGCGGTGAGGCCGCGCTCATTGCGCACGACTCCGGTGCTCTCCCAGGCGATGTCCTTGATCTCCTCGTGCAGCTCCGCGGGGTCCAGGCCGTCGTCGCGCTTGAAGGATTCGATCCGCGCGACCTCGGCGGCGGTTTCTCCTGGGTCTACTTCTCCCATTTCGGCGTCCGCCGCGTAGATGGCGGCGTACTTGCCCGACCGGGCGCCCAAGGCGAAGGCGCTGGCGATGGCGTTGCCGCTGAGGCGGTTGGAGCCGTGGGTGCCGGTGGCGGACTCGCCTGATGCGTACAACCCCTCCACGCCGGCCACCTCGCAGCGCTCGTTGATGTCGAGGCCGCCAAGGAAGGTGTGCAGCGCTGGGACCCACTCAAAGCGGTCGGAGCGGGGGTTGACGCCGGCCTTGCCGAGCTTGGGGGTGTACTCGAACTGGATCTCGTCGTCCCACTTCTCGTCCGGGATGTAGGACGGATCCAGGTAGACGGGGCCGCGCCCTTCGAGCATCTCCTTGTAGGTGGCGCCCACCAGGATGGCGCGGGTGGTGCCCTCCAGCCGCTCGGGGTCGTACTTCTCCAGGAACCGTTCGTTCAGGGCGTTGAAGAAGCGGCCGCCCTTGCTGGTGAAGGGCGACAGGCCGGCCATGGAGATGGCTTCGCCGCCGGGAGCCGGAATCAGCGTGAATTCCAGGAACTCGAGGTTGGCCAGGGGCGCGCCGATGTCAAAGGCGGCGACGTAGGCGTCGCCGGTGGTGAGGAAGTTTGCGCTGGTGTACTTCTGGATGCCGATGGCGCTGCCCGCGGCCAGCACCACGGCCCGGGCGCGGAATGCCTCGTACGTGCCCTTCTGCACGTTGATGCCGAAGGCGCCGGTGACCCGGCCGTTCCGGCGCAGCAGCTTCGTCACCATGGTCCACTGGCGCACCTGCACTTCGCGGTTGAAGACCTCCTTGCGGAGCGAGCCCAGCATGCCCACGCTGCCGCCCACCGGGGGACAACTGCGGGCGTAGGAGCTGCCCAGCCGCTTCTCCTGGTAGAACTGCTTGCCGTCCGCGGTCTTCTTGAAGTGCAGCCCCATCTCCTCCAGCTCGATGACCCGGTCGGTGACCTCGTCGACGATGGCGCGGACGATCTTCTGGTTGGGGATGTAGTCGCCGCCAAGGATGGTGTCGCGGAAGTGCTGGTCCTTGCTGTCGCGGGGATCGGCGTGGGCGAAGGCCGCCTGGGGGACGCCGCCGGAAGTGGGGCTCGAGCCGCTGCGTCCGAGCCGCCCCTTGTCCACCAGCACCACCTCCATGTTGCGCTTGGAGGCCTCCAGCGCCGCCATGCACGCGGCCAGCCCGCCGCCGATGATGAGGACGTCACAGTCGGTGGTCTGGACTTCGTCGCTCATGTACTGGCTCAGGAACTTGCGGCCGCCGCGGCCTTTTTCTTCTTGGGCCGCAGCACCACCTCGATAGCGTCTTCCGGACAGACGAGCTCACACAGGAAACAGTTGACGCAGTACTTGTTGCCGAAGGGAAAGACCTTGTCCTTCTTGTTGGTGAAGCGGAACACGTCGGCGCCGCAGTCGTAGACGCAGATGCCGCAGCCATCGCATTTGTGGGGGTCGACCTTTATCACGCTTGTGTCCTTTACACCGACGATCTATAGCCGAATTGAAGGGTCAATGCCATTGAAGACACATGAAGGAGCGGGGACGCGACATGGACAACGACGCCTACGTCACCTACCACGGCAACACCGAGGCCGACAGGGAGATCGCGAAGCGCAGCGTGCTCTTCATCGACAACGACGCCGCAGCCCGGGTCCTCACCATGGAGGACACCATCGACGCCGTGGAGGAGTCCTACCGGGAGTGGGGGCTGGGACGGGCCACCGCGACCCGGGCGACGCATTCGGTGCCGCGGCCCGGCGGGGACGGCTGGTACACCTGGGACCCCATGGCCTCCGCGCTCCCGGGGATGGACGCGCTCGCCGTCCGCATGAAGTCCGACATCCTTCCGCCCTCCGGGACCCAGGTCAAGAAATACTGCGTCGCGCCCGGTAAGTTCTGCGGCCTCATCATGCTCTTCAGCACCGATGACGGCGCGCCCCTGGCGATCATGAACGACGGCCACATCCAGCACATGAGGGTGGGAGCCGCCGGCGCCATCAGCGTCAAGCACATGGCGCGCGAGGACGCCGCGGTCCTGGGCCTCTACGGCACCGCCGGCATGGCCACGGCCCACGCCCTGGCCATCGCCAAGGTGCGGCCCATCCGCGAGGTCCGCGTGTACAGCCCCAATCCGGAGCACCGGGCGGCCTTCGCCGACCGCACCGGCGCCAACATGGGGATTACGGTGACGGCGGTGGACGATCCCCGCCAGGTGATGGAAGGCGCGGACATCGTCGCGGCCTGCACCAACTCGCTGGCGCCGGTGGTCAAGGGGGGATGGCTCGAACCCGGCATGCATGTGCTGGCAGTGTTGCCCAACGAGATCGACGACGACGTTTTCCGGCGCTGCCACCGCTACGTGTACTCCCGGACGCCCCAGACCGACTACCACGTGGCCGACCCGGAGCGGCGGCCGGCGGTGGGCTACGAGCCCATCGACCAGGAATGGCTGCAAAGGGAGGAACGGCTGCTCGCCGGGGAGAAGAGGGTCTTCCTCTCCGACGTGGTCCTCGGGAACTATCCGGGGAGAGCGGCTCCGGAGGAAGTCACCTGTTTCGTGACCCAGGGAATAGCCATTCAGTTCGCGGCCGCGGCCCGCAGGGTCTACGAAGGCGCCCGGGCCCAGGGCCTGGGCCACGAGCTGCCGTTGAGCTGGTTTCTGCAGGACATCAGCGACTGACCCTCGCCAGAGTTGCGAGGAAAGTTAGCGATTTCAGGTAACCCTGGGTAACGTCGGTTTAAATGCGTTGACGGTGACCAATGACCGCATGCCCACGGCAACCTTCGCCGTCCGGCTGCTATTGGTGCGCGACTGACTTCGGGCCTGTCTCCAGCCGCTTCACCCACGCATCGAAATGTGGACATTCTGCTCGCATGGCCACCAAGCCTATTCCCAGCGCGGCGAGGGTTCCCATCAACGGTTTTTGGTATCCGGGGATGAGCGCAACGACTCGCTTTGAAGGCGCCGTGTCAGGGGAGTCGTCGATTTCTTCGGGGTTGGAGAAGGCCTTTCTGATTTCCTGAAGCGGGTCGGTCATTTCGGGCTTGCCGATCCCGAGGGCAAATCGTTCACAATCGCTGAACAGGAGCGCTTCAAATTCGTGCATCGTGACGAACGGAATAAAACGGGACGAGTCGAAGCTGGCTCCCATTGTCTGAGCGACATCCTGCAGGAGCGACTTTTCGACCACTTCGGGTTTTGCGAGAACCGTGGCATTTAAGGCCTCCTCGCGACCGGGCCATGCCCTGGGGCCGGTACGTGGCAAACCGTAGTAGTCCACCATCGTTGTCGCGCTACTCCCGGTGTCTTGCCTCAGGTGATTCACAATCGCTTTGCGCACTTCCGGCCACGGTTTGACCCCGCCTCGTTTTCCCCGCTGCCGGGCGTTACCGATGAGCCGGGCACTGACTGAGGAGTATCCGTGATCCTGGAGATGGGGTGAGAGCATTTCATTGACGAATTGCTCCTCGGTTTGCCCCTCGACATGAACGAGTAGTCTGGTCACCGCAAAGATCGCCGCCCCTTGCTCTCGGGGGAAGGACGGCCGCCCAATTCGTTCTTTTCCCAGAGTTGGCCTAGGCTGTAGTCTTCCAACCAGTCCTGCAGCGCTTCGTGTTCCAGTCTTCGGAGTTCTGTGGCACTGTTCACGCGCTCGGCTACCAGCACGTCTTCTGGTTCGAAGTGATCCAGCAATATTGCCGACTGCGTGGCGACTATGACTTTAGACTCCACGGAAGCCTGTTTCAGCAAAGAGGCCAGAAGGGTGATCGCGTAAGGATGCAATCCAAGCTCTGGTTCATCCAATAATATGAGAGTGGGCCGCAGCGATACGGGTTGCGACAGGAGGGTAGCCAACGCGATGAACCGGAGGGTTCCGTCGGAGAGGGACGAAGAATCGAAATAGTCATCTGACTGGACATGCCGCCATTCGAGACGAATTTTGTCCTCGTTGAGGGCGAGGGGTTCGAGGGCGAAGTCTTCGAAGAACGGCGCTGCGAGCCGGACGGTGCGTCGGATCTGTGTGTAGGAGTCTTTGTACTTTTCTTTAAGAAGGTAGAGGAATGCGGCAAGATTTGAGCCGTCAGGCCGAAGGCAGCGATTGTCGTGTACGTCCGCGGTTTTTTTCAACGGCGAAGCAACGCCGGTATCGTGGAAGTGGTAAAGAAGCCATCGTTCCAATCCAACTAGAAAGTCCTCCGTAAAGACAACGGGTTCCTGCAAATTTGGCTTCATTACGACATCTTTGGACAAGTCGGTTGTAGAAACTTCGATCCGCGGAGCAAACGAGTCGCCAGCGCCGAAACGCAGCTCAACTCTCAAGTCATCTCCCCCGTCCTGAAAGCTCAATGCGAATCGGAGGGTTGGTGTCACCTTGGCGCCAAAGTGGAGAAGACGATCGGCTCCGCCGGCACGAGCGACATATTCGGACACCAGGTTCACGTTTCGAATGGCCGCTTGCAGTAGGTCCAGAGCTCCGAGGAAGTTGGACTTGCCCGAACCGTTGGCGCCGATCAGGACATTCAATGGCCGCAACTCCAAATCTTTGAGTTCCGCTATGCTCTTGAAGCCTTGGATCGTGATGGTACGAATCGGAGACATGGTTCTTTGTACCGGGAACGCCGAGGACAGCCGGACGTGTCGGTTGACCCTCCGAAACCCAAGATGCCACGCGACCACACCGGCGGCAAGCCGATAATCCGAGGCTGTAAGGTCGGGGAGCTGTGGCTGGAAGCACGGTAAAGGTGGCCTTAGGGACTCCCTACTTCTTGAAGATCCTGCTCAACCCCTGCGACGGAGGTGGACGCAACTCACCGTCGAACACCCCCCGTTTCCCGCCCAGGAACTCCATGGCCTCGATCCACGCCCTGGCTTCGGCCGGGGTGATCTCCTCGCGCGCGCGGTGGTCGTGCTTCTCGGTGAACCGGTCGAGGGTGTCGTGCAGGGACTGCGCGGCGCGGACCTGGAGTTCCCGGAGTTTCGCGAAGTTCCGGTGGCCGGCCTGTGTTTCCTCGGCCACGAGGAAATGCGGGATGCAGATGCCTGAAGAGTTGCGGTACTTCCCGGAGAAAGCCTCGTCTCCGAGCAGGTCCAGCAGTTGCCGCAGGTGGACGGACTCCGACCGCCCGGCAACCACGCAGGCGGGACAGGCGGTCCTCTTGAGCCGCGGGCGCATTCCGGAGCCGGCCCGCGCCAGCCAACCCCGCAGGGCACGCCATCCGGTGACCGGCGGCGCGCCTGCCGTGTCGCGGAAGCGGTTCAGCAGGTCCCTGGCGATGATGGCGAAGCCCAGGTCCGGGGCGCTGGATGCGGGCAGGTCGCGCAGCAGCCAAGTGTGCGGGTTGCAGAGGCCGAAGGACTCCCGCAGCCCCTCCCGCGTGGGCACGTCGGTGACGCGTTCGTAGAGGACACTGTCCAGGTAGGCGCGGCTGTCGTCGACGACAATGCCGCAGATGGGGCAGCCCGGCCTGTCGAGCCGGTCGAAGAGCTTGTAGTAGAAGCGGTCCTGACGCGCCGGTTCGTTCACTTCGCCTCGACGGAGCTGCCGGCGGCTTCTGCCGGGGCCACGGCCATCGGACCCGCGCTTACTTCTTCAGCGCGCGCCAGATCTTCTCGCCGGTCACCGGCAGGTCGGTGATGCGCACGCCCACGGCCCGGTCCACGGCGTTGGCGATGGCCGACGGCACCGGGAGGAGGCCGCTCTCGCCCAGCCCCTTGGCGCCGTAGGGGCCCGCGCCGTTGCCGTTCTCGAAGAGGATGTTGACCTGCTCGTCGGGCAGGTCGGAGATCTTCGGCAACCGGTAGGTGATGGCGTCGGGCGTGAGCATCTGGCCGTTCTCGTACACGGTCTCCTCGAACAGCGCCTGCCCGAGCCCCTGCAGGAAGGCTCCCTGCTCCTGGGTGTGGCACTGCTGGGGGTTGATGGCCTTGCCGGCGTCGGCGACGCCGACGTACTTGAGCACCCGCACCTCGCCCGTCTCCCGGTCTACGTGCACCTTGGCCGCGCCCCATCCCACCTCCCAGAACGGCGCCCGGGCGCCGAGAGGGGCGTCAGGGTCGCGCTCGGTCACCTGCCTGTGCTCTCCCGTGATGACGCCGCCGGCGCCCTTGGCGTGCCGGACCAGCGCGGAGAAGGGGAAGGCGATCTCACCCAGGCGCACCTCGCCGTTGGCGAGGGTCGCGGCGGCGTCTGGGCTCTTGCCCAGCGAACGGGCGGCCTCGACGAGCTGGTCGCGGACGGCCTGGGAGGCCTTCTGCACCGCGAGCCCCATGAGCGTGATGGCGCTGCTGGCGTAGGTGCCCATGTCGAAAGGAGTCGAGTCGGTATCCGGGACAGGCACCTGCACGGCCGTGGGTCGCACGCCCAGCTCTTGCGCGGCGATGCGCGCCATGGCGGTGTTGGAGCCCTGGCCGATCTCTATGGTGCCCTCGTGCAGGGTGATCCCGCCGCCATCGTCCACTTCCAACCGGGCGGACGAGATCTTGAAGTTGCCGCCGCCTTCCTTGCAAACGCAACTGACGCCGATGCCGCAGTCCGGACCGGGCTCCTCACCCCAGCCCACCTCCCTGGCGGCGCGCAGCAGCCCCTCCCTCAGGTCGGTATCCAGAGGGGTCTCCCCGGGGGCGAACTCCTCGCCCTTTTCCAGGAGGTTCTTGAGCCGGAACTCCACCGGATCCCAGCCCATCTCCCGGGCGATGATGTCCATCTGCGATTCGTAGGCCCACGCCACCTGGGGCGTGCCCATGCCCCGGAAGGCGCCCGCCGGCACCGTGTTGGTGTAAACGGTGTAGGCGTGGGAGCGGATGTGCGGGATGCGGTAGGGGCCGGGAGCCCGGAAGCCCGCCTTCTGGGCAACCCGCGGACCCGAGTCCGAGTAGGCGCCGCCGTCCACATGCACGAGGCAGTCCCGCGCCACGAGCTTGCCGTCCCCGTCCACGCCGGTGCGGAGCTTGACGCGCGCGGCCGGTTTGCTCACCGTGCGCGACTCCTCCTCCAGCGACAGGTGCAGGAACACGCGCCCCCCGGCCTTGCGTGACAGGGCCAGGGCCACCGGCTCGAGCTTGGTGTGGTTCTTGTTGCCGTAGGTGCCTCCCACCAGCGGCACCACCACCCGCGCGCGCTCCCGCGGCACGTCGAACATCTCGGCGAGCTCGTTGCGGATGATGAACTGGTGTTGGGTGGAGGACCAGATCGTGAACCCGTCGTCGCGCCATTCCGCGACCACGAGCTGCGGCTCCATGGAGTAGTGGGCGATCTTGGGGAAATCGAAGGTGTGCTCGAAAATCCGCTCCGAGGCCGCGAAACCCTCGTCGACGTTGCCCTCGATGCGCTCGTAGTGGAAGCTCACGTTGGCGTACTTCCTGGCCTCGTCGTCGATGCCCGGATATCCCGGAAAGCTCGGGGCGTCGTCGCTGACGGACTCGTGGAGGGGCGCAGCATCGGGATCGAGGGCCTCGTCCATGGTCATGAGCGCGGGCAGCGGCTCGTACTCCACGTTGATGAGCCACAGGGCCGCGGTGGCCGCCTCCAGCGTCTCGGCGGCCACCGCCGCCACCGCGTCGCCTTCGTAGCGGACCTTGTCCATGGCCAGCACGGGAGTGTCCTTCACCAGGGGGCCGTGGTACTGCGAGATGTCCGCGAGGTCCGCGGTCGTGAGCACTGCGACCACGCCGGGGTGGGACTCGGCCGCGGAAGTGTCGATGCCGAGGATGCGGGCGTGTGCGTGGGGGCTGCGCAACACCCGACCGTAGAGCATGCCGGGGTGCGTCAGGTCGGCCGTGTACACCGGCTCGCCGCGGACCTTGGCGGCGCCGTCGATCCGCCGCTCGTCGAGCGGCCGGGCGGTCGATGCATCTGGCCCGCGCAGCAGTTCCGCGGCCCGGTTGACCGACTGGATAATCGAACGATACCCGGTGCAGCGGCAGATGTTGCCGTCCAGGGCGGTCTTGATGTCCTCCTCCGATGGGTCCGGGTTCTCGTCCAGCAGCGCGCGGACGGAGAGGATCATGCCCGGCGTGCAGAAGCCGCACTCGAAGCCGCCTTCCTCCCAGAACGCCTCCTGCACCGGGTCCAGCGCGTCATCGTTGCCGAGACCCTCGATGGTCGTGAGCGAGCGTCCGTCGACCTCGTGGGTCAGGGTGGTGCAGGCGCTTACCGGACGGCCGTCCAGCAGCACCGTGCAGGAGCCGCAGACCTCCACTTCGCAGCTGGTCTTGGTGCCCTTGAGCTCCAGGGAGTTGCGCAGGAAGTCCGCCAGCAGCAACTCCGGCGCCACGCTGGCGCTGCGCGCTTGGCCGTTCAGCTCGAATCGAATCTCGATCTCGTTCATGGATTCCTATCTGTAACAGATCACATTCACGTCAAAAACACCCTCTCCCTCTGGGAGAGGGTCGGGGTGAGGGTGCCTGGGAATAGAGGTCGGCAGGCACAGGGGTGGCGTTCTTCGTTTATCGGCTCACGACCAGTACGTGGTGCGGTCCACCGGTATGTGCGCCAGCACCTCGCCAGGGATGTAGTCTTCCACCTTGATGCGGGCCATGGCCTCGTCCGGGACCTTGGAGACGGGCGAGAAGGGGCGGTCCAGCGGGCGGGTGGCGTCGACGATCATCACCGAGGTCTTGGTCTCATCCACCACCGTGGGGTCGAGGTAGTTGCCCGTGAAGGTGGGCTGCATGATCGACACCTGCCGGTGGGGCTGCACGCGGGTGGCTATCGCCCACAGGATCTCGGTGGGGTTGTAGACGTCGATGTCGTCGTCGAACACGAAGATGTGCTTGGCATGAAGCTCGGTGAGGGCGGCGGCGGCCGCCCGGCCGGGGTCGCCCTCGGACAGCTTCTTCATGGCGATGAAGATGTTGTAGTGGGCGTGGCGGCCGGCCTTGCACACGGCGGTGACCCCGGGCACGGCCTCGCGGATCCGGCGCAGGTAGGCGCCTTCCCGGGGCAGGTCCAGCCAGGGCTTGTCCCCCTCGGGGGTGATCACCGACTGGTACATGCCGTTGCTTCGGAAGTTGATGGCGCGCACCTCGTAGCGGCAGGCCGAGAAGAAGCGCTGCGGTCCCAGGTAGCCCGGCGCCTCGCCGAAAGGCCCGTCGACGATGCGCTCGCCGGGGATCAGGGCGCCTTCGATGACGATCTCCGCGTCCGCCGGGATCAGCAGGTCGTCGCCCCAAGTGGTGGACGGCGTCACCCGCAGCGGCTCCCGCAGGTAGGCGCCGATGACGTCGTACTCGCTCACCTCGAACGGGCCGGTGTAGCAGGCGCCCATGTAGAACGCCGGGTGGTGTCCCAGCACCGTGGCCACCGGGCACTCCATGCCCTGGTCCTCGTGGTCCCGGAAGATGATCCACTGGTGATGCTGCGAGTGGTAGTGGGTGGTGTGGTTCCGGGACTTGATCTCCATGCGGTGGTAGGAGGCGTTGTAGATGCCCTGCCGGCGGTCCCTGGCGATGGTGCACAGGGTGATGTAGGGGCCGCCGTCCATGTAGTGGTGGCGCATGATGGGCAACTCGTAGAGGTCCACGGCGTCGCCGCTCCGGACGTTCTCCATCACCGGCGCTTCGCGGTTCTCCACCACCACAGGCGCCACGCGGTTGCGTTCGATGTCGACGCAGGCCTCGGCCATCTGCGCCCGGGTCATCTCCTTGGGCAGCCCCAGCGCGATCTGGGTCTTCCGCTGGGAGATGGTGAAGTTCATCACCAGCTTGAAGTCGCTGACCCGGCCGTGCAGGTTGCGCGGCCGGTCGAAGACGAGCATCGGGAACTTCCGGTCGGCGCCCAGGTGCTTGATGATGGCGCTCACGTCGTAGTTGGCGGGGTCCACCTCCCGCTCCACGTGCACCACCTCGTTGGGGATCTCCCGGCGGCAGTCCTCCAGAAAGCTGCTCAGGCTCTTGGGCATGTCGCGAGGCAGCTTATTCTATGTCCGAGTGCTGTCGCGGCATCACCACCAGGTTTGCCGTGACCTCCGAGACTTCCGGGATGCCCTTGATCGCCGCCACCACCCCTTCCACCGTTACCGGCGAGGAAACCATCCCGGACAGGGTCACCGTCCCCTTGTGGGCCTTCACGTCGATGGGCAGATCGCGGTACAGCTCGGAACGGAGCAGCGTGGCCTGCGTCTTCCTGGCCAGCGCGAGGTCCTCGAAGGCCTGCCTGGAAGCCTCCGTCTCGCCAAACGCCGCGAGCTTGGCGGCCGTACCGATCACCTGGCTTGCGGCCTCCGTGCCCATGGCCAGGTTGAGCATCAGGTGGTAGCGGGTGGGGTCCTGCCAGTCGTGACCGAACAGGGCCATGAGCCGCCGGCTGCGGGCCCGGTCGGTGTGCTCGAGCTGCTTCCGTATGGTGCCCTCGTCCACCGCGAGGCGCGAGCGGAGCAGGTCGACGCGCAACTCCATGGAGCCGGTCAGGAAGACCTTCAACACGTGCGACACGCCGGGAAGAAGCTCGTGTCCCACGTGTCCGTGGTAGACCATGGGGCCGGCCTGGGCCATCTCGCACATGGCGGCCTGGAGCGCGATGCGGTAGGGCCGCAGGTCATGCAGCCACTGGTCCCACCAGTGCGCCTCCTTCTCGGTGATCTCGTCGAGCTTGGCGCGCGGCACGCCGTAGTTCGCGAGAGTGGCCGAGAGGTCCTGTCGGCCGACGCACTTGTAGTCCAGATCCGCGGCGACTCGCTTGGCGACTTCCTCGGCCCCGGGGATGCCCTCGTAGATCATGATGACGGACATGGCAAGCCTCCTTTCCGTGAGGAAACGGTACGCCGAACACGACTCACGTCACAACCCGAGCATACTACAGGATCGGGAATAGGCAACGCCCCCGGGAGGAATACGGAACCCGAACTCGGCTCCCGGCACACCGGTTTTCGCCCCGATCATCTCGGTTTCCAATCCCGTCATCCCGGTTCCCCACCCCGTCATCCCGGGCTCGACCCGGGATCCAGGAGGGGCGGGAGGCAGGCGGTCCGGCCGTATCCCGAACTCGTCGCGTTACGCCGGCCGTGTTATGTCGGATGGGTGATGACGGCGAACTTGAACCGAACAGTCACGTTGTGGATCTACCTCCCGGCGCTTTGCGGTCTCCTGCTCGCGGGTTCCGCGGACGGGTCCCCACGTCCTGGGAGCGAGGGCTCCGTCCAGGGAACGCGCCTGGCCCAATCCACGGACGTGACGCCCATCGGCCGGATTCAGGGGCGGAACCACATCTCGCCTCTCCGAGGGCAGCGGGTCACCACCACCGGGATCGTCACGGCCGTCGACACCGACGGGTTCTACCTGCAGGACCCGGCGGGGGACGGGGACCCCGATACTTCCGACGGCCTCTTCGTCTTTACCCGCCGGGCTCCGACGGTGGCGGCGGGCGACGAGATCCGTGTTCGCGGCGTGGTGACGGAGTTCCAACCCGGCGGCGCCAAGACCGGAAACCTGACGATCACGCAGATCACCCGCCCGAGGATTACCCGGTTGTCCCGCCGCCACCGGCTTCCCGCTCCCGTGGTGCTGGGGGCGGGCGGGCGCATTCCGCCGGACCGGATCATCGACAACGACGGGCTTGCCGTCTTCGACCCGCAAGAGGACGGCATCGACTTCTACGAGACCCTGGAAGGCATGCGGGTTACGGTGCGGGATGCCGTCGCCGTCAGCCCCACGAGCCGTTTCGGCGAGATCTTCGTCCGTGCCCGGAACACGTCTCCTTCAGGTCTGGGTAAACGAGGCGCGCTGACCATCAGCCCCGGCGACTTCAACCCCGAGCGCGTCCAGATCGACGACGATTTCGGACTCAGTCCCATGGCGACGCCGCACGTCAATGTCGGGGATCCATTGGGCGACGTCACCGGCGTGATGAGCTACGGCTTCGGCAACTACGAGGTGCGTTTCACCGAAGCGTTTTCACCCCGACAGGGGCCGCTGAAACCGGAAACCACGCGCCTCGAACCCGGCGACGGGTACCTGACCATCGCCTCCTTCAACGTGCTGAACCTCGACCCCAACGACAGGGACGGGGACGCCGACGTGGCGGCCGGCCGCTTCGACTCGGTGGCCTCCATCATCGCCAGGCGCCTGCGGTCTCCCGACATCGTGGCGCTCCAGGAAGTGCAGGACAACGACGGCTCCGCCAAGACCCGGGTCAAGGCCGCCGACGCCACGTTGCGGCTGCTGGTGGAACGCATCGCCGCCCTGGGCTCCGTCCGGTACCGCTTCATCGACCATCCGTTCATCGGCGGCGGCACCAACGGCGGACAGCCCGGCGGAAACATCCGCGTGGCCTTCCTCTACAACCCGGCGCGCGTGGAGCTCGTTCGGGGTTCCCTGGCCACGGTCACCGATCCGCGAGATCAACGCACCAACCCGAACAACCCGTTCTTCGACGGCCGGTTGCCCCTGGCCGCCTCTTTCCGATCCCGCGCGCCGGACGGTGCGCAGGTCACCGTGGTCAACAACCATTTCGACTCCAAGCGCGGCAGCCGTCCGCTGTTCGGCGAAGTGCAGCCCTTCACGGAAAGGCAGGAGGACCCGTCGGTCAACAGCGGCGTGGACCAGCGTCGCAGGCAGGCTCGCGCGGTGCGGGATTTCGTCGCGCGCAGGCTCGCGGCGCACCGCGATGCCCATATCGTCGTGGCCGGGGACTTCAACGAGTTCGCGTTCATGTCGCCGCTGAAGATCCTCGAAGAGCGTCTCCACAACCTCACCAACGATCTGCCGGCCGACGAACGCTATACCTACATTTTCGAGGGCAACGCCCAGTCCCTGGACCACATCCTGGTGAGCCCGTCGCTCCGGGCGTCGGCCGAGGTGGACATCGTCCACGTCACCGCGGAGTTCGCGGAAACCGCGGCGCGGGCGAGCGACCATGATCCGGTGGTGGTACGGGTGAAGCTGTCGCGAAGTCTGCGTTAGCGCGAGTGACCGCGCCCCAGTTCTGGCTCGTTGGCGACTTCGCCCCATGCCTTAATGGCCGATACTGACAACGTTCTTGGCGGCGCTCAGGCGATATCGTAGGGAACGGCGATGATGTCGTCGCCTACCAGGACAGTCTCATGCACCGCGGCTACCACCACTCCGATGCCATGTTTGAGACGAGGGTAAGTCTCCCTGAACGCGCGGATGCCGCGGGTGTCTGAGCGTGTCACGCGTGCGCTGCTCTTTGCTTCCACGGCAACGAACGTTCCGTCTCTCTCGAGCACCAGGTCCACCTCAGGGCCCGAGTGCGCGCGCCAGTGATGGGAGGCCGGCGGATGGCTCATGGTCTGCGTCTGTTTGAACATGTCCAGGACGACGTGTGTCTCGAACAGCGCGCCCTGTATGGGATTGGACATCAATGCCGTTGGGCTGGAGATACGCTGCGTCCATGCCGCCAGTCCGGTGTCGGCGAAGTAGCCCTTGGGGCGCTTGGAGATTCGCTTGGTGGGATTGCCGGAATACGCCGGGACCTCCATCCACTGATAGGTCGCCCGCAGAACAGCCAGCCAGCGCTGCGCCGTGTGGTATGTGATGCCGAGTTCACGGCCGAGTTGGGTGTGATTGATCTCCTGGCCGGTGTGGGCGGCACAAAGGCCTACGAAGCGGGCGAACAGGTTTGCGTCCTCGACGGTGGCAACACGCCGAACGTCGCGCTCGATGTAGGTGCGCATGTAGGAAGTGAATAGGTCGGGCAGGATTGCGTCGTCGTGGTCCAGGTGGCCAGGAAAACCGCCCCGCCACAGACGGGCGGCCAGGGACGGCTCGATGGTTCGAGCCGTGAGCCTTCCACGGTGGCGTAATCGATCCATCGGGTCGGGTGCGAACAGATCCTCGACCCACGTCCTTTCGGTGGTCGCTCCGTGGCAGCGTTCGGCCAAGGAAAGAAAAGGAAGATCCAGTACCGCTACGCGCCCCGCCATGCTCTCGCTCACGGAACTGAGCAGCATGAGATTCTGGGAACCGGTGAGCAGGTACTGACCGGGCCGGGGGTCCTCGTCTACACGCCTCTTGATGACCCCAAGCAGGTCCGGGACGTATTGAACCTCGTCGAGAATGAGCGGCGGCTGGTACTGGTCCAGGAACAGCTCGGGATCTTCTCGCGCGTTGTTGACGTCGATGACTGGGTCGAATACAACACGGTGGGCGTCCGGAGCCAAGTGAGACAGGAGAGTGCTTTTGCCGGCCTGCCTGGCTCCCAGTACGAGAATCACCGGAACGGCTTGACGGAGGCGGGATATTCGGGCTTCAATGTGGCGTTGCCGGTACTCCATTCCTTGAATATTAGCTGTATCATTTCTGTTTTTCAAGGATTTGTATGACCGTACCCAGAATCGCCCTTATTCTCACCGGAGGGACCATCGACTCCGTCGGTGCAGACCGCCTGGACCTCGCCTGGTACATCGAGAACAACAAGCGGCTGGGTGACGGCGAGTTGGTGGGCGCCGTTCCGGAGCTGGCTAACATCGCCGAGGTGGAGCAGGTGCCGTTCCGCCGGCTGCCGAGCCACGCGCTGGTGGACCGGGACTGGCTCGACCTGGCGGGGCTGTTGCACGGGACCTTCGAGCGCGGCGAAGCCGAGGGCGCGGTCATCACCCACGGCACCAACACCCTGGAGGAGACCGCCTACTTCCTGAACCTGGTCCTCAAGAGCGACCGGCCGGTGGTGCTGGTGGGGTCCATGCGGCCGGCCTCGGCGCTGGGGGCGGACGGCTACCTGAATCTGTTCAACGCCGTGCGGGTAGCGGCGGATCCGGCGTCCCGAGGGCAGGGCGTGCTGGCGGTGATGAACGACCGGATCTACGGCGCCCGGGACCTGACCAAGACGGCCACCTTCCGTGTGGAGGCGTTCCAGGGACGGGACCTGGGGCCGCTGGGGTTCGCCGACGCCGACGGCCGGGTGCGCTACTACCACGGCACGGTGATGCCGCACACCACCGCCACCGAGTTCGACTTGAGCGGGCTGGAGGCGCTGCCCCGGGTGGACGTGGTGCTGTCCCACGCGAGCGCGGACGGCGCCATGATCGACGCCTGCGTGGCCGCAGGGGCCAGGGGCATCGTGTGCGCCGCCACCGGAGCGGGCCGGCCCACCCCGGCGCAGGACGAGGCCTTCGACCGCGCCGGCCGCCAGGGCGTCATCATGTGTCTCAGCAGCAGGGTGGGTTCCGGAAGGGTGGTGCGGAGCCCGTCATTGCGGGCCAGAGGATTCGTCGCCGCCGACAACCTCCAGCCCTGGAAGGCCCGCGTGCTGATGGCGCTGGCCCTCAGCGTGACCAGCGACCCCGACGCGATACAGCGGATGCTGGATACGTACTGAGGTCGGCGCCCTTCGACTTCGCTTCGCTACGCTCAGGGCGAACGGTTAGGTTCACCGAGCGTTATCAAACCCCGTTCGCCCTGAGCGTAGTGAGGCGTAGCCGAACGAAGTCGAAGGGCGC
>JAJDTQ010000191.1 GCA_022827045.1 Candidatus Binatia bacterium | reverse complement strand
GAAGTCCGCGCCGTACTTCTCGTTGATGAGGCTGCCGTGCCGGCCCAGCTCGCCGAAGCCGACCTGGTAGAAGACCGGGATGGCCTGCACTTCCCGGACGCCGTTGTGGTGGGCCCAGGCGGGATAGCCCAGGTCGCGGATGTATGCCGCGAGCTCGGTGGACAGGTCGGAGCACGCAGCGTAGACCCGCATGGCCTCTTCCTCCACCGCCTCCGCCCCCTCCAGGACCTTGTGGTAGTCCTCGGTGATGCAGGCGGCGATGACGAACTCGTGGGGGACGTCCTCACCCAGGTCGATCATGGACGGCGTGAGCCGGCAGATGCCCACCAGGTCCGCCCCCAGCTCCCGGGCCTTGGCCTTGATCTGCGCGGTCATGGCGGACCGGTCCGTGACCTCCACCCGTTGCGGGTTCACCGGGCCGTCGCGGAACTTGGCGTTCTCCACCCATCGTCGGGTGTAGGCGTTCACCTTTTCCGAACGGCTGGCGTAGTGAGGCACCTCCTCCAGCCCCATGTCATGAACCATGGAGGCCAGCACCGGGTCGGCCATTCCCTGCATTCGTCTGGGTGTGGTCCCACGCATGTGACACTCCCGTCCGGGACGGCGCAGCCGTTTCCACACGACCGCCTCACCGTTCCTCCGACCCGCCCACCGCTACCAGAAGCGGCACCCGCATGGCAACACCGGCGCCCGTGGCGGCCGGTTGGGAAGCGGTCTCTTTCTCGTGTAATAATATCCTGCAAAGGCGTGGGATGCTGCGTTTCGTGACCATCGAGGGGGGAGACGGGTCGGGAAAATCGCGACAGGTCGGCCTGCTCGACGAGTACCTGGAAGCTCGCGGCGTGCCCCGGCTGCTGACCCGCGAACCGGGAGACACTCCGCTGGGGATACAGCTCCGGAAGCTCCTCCTCGAAGGCCGCCCCGATTCCCTTTCGGACGAAACCGAGCTGTTCCTGATTCTCGCGGACCGGGCGCAGCACGTCCGCGAGGTCGTCAGGCCCGCGCTGGGACAGGGCAAGCTGGTGGTGTCGGACCGTTACGCGGATTCGACCCTCGCGTACCAGGGCTACGGCCGCGGCATGGACCTGGAGATGCTGCGGCGGTTGAACCTCGTGGCGACGGGCGGCACCATGCCCGAGCTCACCATCGTCCTGGACTGTCCGGTGGAGGTGGCGCTGGCCCGGGCCGCCGACCGGCGGGACGGCCAAGGCGCGCGCGAGAACCGGTTCGAGGCCGAAGGGATCGCCTTTCAGCGCCGGGTGCGCGAGGGTTTCCTCGAGCTGGCCGAGGCGGAACCGTCGCGTTGCGTGGTGGTCTCCACCGCCTGTCCGGTGATGGAGACCCAGGAAGAGATGCGACGGATCATCGATGAACGGCTTCACGCGGACGGCGAGAGGCGGGACGTGAAGTGATGTTGCGGTTCGAGGATATCGCGGGGCACCGCGGGCAGATCGAGCTGTTGCGGCGCGCCGTGGCCCGCGACCGGCTCCACCACGCCTACCTCTTCGTCGGCCCGGAGGGCACCGGAAAGAGGACCGTGGCCACCGCCCTGGCGGCGGCGGTTCAATGCCGTGAGGGCGCCGCGGACGGCTGCGGCGAGTGCGCGAGTTGCCGGTGCATCGACGATCGCAACCACCCGGACGTGCACTGGCTGGAGCAGCGCAAGGGCAAGCGCGACATCACCATCGAACAGGTGCGGGAGCTGCAGCGGCAGTTGGCGCTGCATCGCTTCAACGGAAGGAAGAAGGTCGCCATCGTCGACCCGTTGACGCTCATGAACCTCCACGCCCAGAACGCACTGCTCAAGACACTGGAGGAACCGTCGGACCACTCGCTGCTGATCCTCGTCACCGAGAGCACCGGCGGCGTCCTTCCGACGGTATTGTCCCGCTGCCTGCAGCTCCGGTTCTCGCCGCTGACGGTGGAACAGGCGGCCGCGGTCGTGGCCCGGCGCAGGGATGTACCCGAAGACCGGGCGCTGCTGCTGGCCGCCGTGAGCTACGGCAGCCTCGGCAAGGCCCTGGCCGAGGACGAGACCGAGGGGCTGGACCGGCGGCAGGAGTGCTTCCGGCGGCTGTCGGCGCTTTCGTCCGACGACATGCGCGGGATCACGGCGCTGGCCGAGGAGATGGGCAGCGACCGGGAACAGGCGCTCAGGTTCCTGGATTGGGTGAAGGGATGGCTGCGCGACGTCATGGTGCTGCAGGTCACGGGCTCCGCCACGACGGTGTACAACCGGGACCTGCTCGAGGCGCTCCAGCGAGCCGCCGCGGCCGGCCGGGTGCAGCGATCGACGGCCGCCCTGGCCGAGATCGACAACGTGACCAGAGCCATTCACCGGAACTACAACCGGCGCATGGTTCTGGAGGGCTTCATTCCCATGCTATTGAATTGAAGGGACCGGAAGGGACTCCACACAGCGCCATGGACCGCATGTACTTCACTACGCCGATCTACTACGTGAACGCCCAGCCGCACCTCGGGCACACCTACACGACCATCATCGCCGACACGCTGAAGCGCTTCCACGGCATGCGGGGCAGGGACGCGTATTTCCTCACCGGCACGGACGAGCACGGCGACAAAATCGCCCAGGCGGCGGCCGAGGAAGACGTCGACCCCAAGGCGTACGCGGACCGCATCAGCGCGCTGTTCCGTTCCACCTGGGACACCTGCGGCATCGCCTACGACCACTTCATCCGCACCACCGACGACTACCACAAGGCCACGGTGAGCCGGATCCTGCAGCAAATCTACGACGCCGGCGACATCTACTTCGGGGAGTACGGCGGGTTCTACTGCTACGGCTGCGAGCGCTTTTTCACCGAGAAGGAACTGCTGGGCGGCAAGTGTCCGGACCATCAGATCAAGGCCGCCTTCATCCAGGAGAAGAACTACTTCTTCCGCATGGGCAAGTACCAGGACCGCCTCCTCAAGCACCTGAACGAGAAGCCCGGGTTCGTCACGCCCCAGCGGTATCGCACCGAGGTGCTGTCGCTCCTGCGCGAGCCCCTGGAAGACCTGTGCATCTCCCGGCCCAAGAGCCGCCTGCAATGGGGCATCCCGCTGCCCTTCGACGGCAACTACGTGACATACGTGTGGTTCGACGCCCTGATCAACTACATCAGCGCGCTGGAACACGAGGGTGGGGATTCCTTCGACACCTACTGGCCGCGCTGCAACCACATTATCGCGAAGGACATCCTCAAGCCCCACGCCATCTTCTGGCCAACCATGCTCATGGCCGCGGGGCTGCCGCTCTACGACCGGCTCAACGTCCACGGCTACTGGATCATGGACAAGGGCAAGATGTCCAAGAGCCTGGGCAACGTCATCCGCCCCCTCGACATGAAGGAACGCTACGGCATGGACGCGTTCCGCTA
>JAJDTQ010000034.1 GCA_022827045.1 Candidatus Binatia bacterium | reverse complement strand
GGCCATGGTCGCGCCTGCGAATGCGGCGGTCGCCCATGCGCCGAGGCCGGTGGTGAACATGTGGTGCGCCCAGACGCCGAACCCGAGGAACGCGATGACCGCTCCCGCGAAGACGACGGTGGTATAGCCGAACAGGGGCTTGCGCGAGAAGGTGGGCAGGACGTCCGAGACGATGCCCATGGCCGGGAGGATGAGGATGTAGACCTCCGGGTGGCCGAAGATCCAGAAGAGGTGCTGCCAGAGCAGCGGGTCCGCGCCAGCGCCCGCGGTGTCGAAGAAGTTCGTGCCGAAGAAGCGGTCGAACAGGAGCAGGGTGAGGGCGATGGTGAGCGGCGGGAAGGCGAAGATGATGAGGAAGGAGACGATGAGCGTCATCCACGCGAAGAGGGGCATGCGCATGAGGGTCATGCCCGGCGCGCGCATGTTGAGGATGGTGATGACGAAGTTGAAGCCTGCCGCCGTGGTGCCGACACCCATGATCTGGAGGCCGAGCACCCAGTAGTCGGTGCTGCTGGAGAGCGTGTACTCGGAAGTGGTGAGCGGCGCGTAGCCGAACCATCCCACGTCCGGGAAGGCTGCCTTGAAGAAGCTGAAGTTCATGAGGATAGCGCCGAAGATGAAGAGCCAGTAACTGAGGGCGTTCAGCCTCGGGAAGGCGACGTCACGCGCGCCGATCATGAGCGGGACGAGGAAGTTGAAGAAGGCCGCTCCGGCAGGCATGACGACCATGAAGACCATGGTGGTGCCGTGCATCGTGAAGAGGGCGTTGAAGGTGCCCGCGTCCACGAACGTGCTGTCCGGCTGCGCGAGCTGAACGCGCATGAGGAGGGCCTCGATGCCGCCGATGAGGAAGAAGATGAAGGCGGACACCCCGTAGAGGATGCCGATGCGCTTGTGGTCAACGGTGGTGATCCATCCCCAGACGCCTTCTGTGGAGACGGGGCGTTTCAGGATGCCTATGTTCGCTGCCATCGTATGCCTTCTCTCTCAGTCGCCGATGCCGGACAGTCCGGCATCCCTCTCTCAGATTACCGCAACTTGAGGCTCTTCAGGTAGACCACCACCTGGTCAACCTGGGCCTCCGTGAGCTGGTCCACGAGCGGGTCGCCGACGTAGAACGTGGGCATGGCGTTGGTGGTATCGAGCACAGGCTTGATGTCGCGGATGTTGGAGACCCACGCCTTGAGGTTCTCGTCCGTGCTGTCGAGGATGCCTGCGCCCAGCGTGGCGCGGTCGCCGAAGAGCGTGAGGTTGGGGCCTATCTCTTCAGTGGAGATGCCATTGATGGTGTGGCAGCGCGCGCAGAAGTTGGTGAACACGGTCGCCCCTCTGGCTTCGACGCTGCCCGCTTCGGGCTCCACGGGGTCGGCGTTCATGTTCTCCACCCACCGGTCGAAGTCGGCGTGGGAGTCGACGTGAACGCGGAAGCGCATGAGCGCGTGGGCGGAGCCACAGAACTCGGCGCACTGACCGTAGTAGGTGCCGACCTCCGTGGCGGTGAACTTCTCCAGTATGTTGGTCCTGCCGGGCACCATGTCCGTCTTGCCGACGAGCTGGGGCACCCAGAAGGAGTGGATGACGTCCTTCGCCTCGAGCGTGATGGCGACCTGGCGGCCGACGGGGATACGGAGCTCGTTGGCGGTGACGAGGTCCTCGCCGTCCGGGCCGAGACCGGGGTAGCGGAACTCGAACCACCACTGGTGCCCGACGGCCTCTATGTGGAGTGCGTCCTCGTCCGGCTCAGCCGTCGTGCCCGCGATCCAGACGATGGTGGGGATGGCGATGGCGACGAGGATGAGGATGGGAATGACCGTCCAGGTGATCTCCAGCGTGGTGTTGCCGTGGATCTGCTGGGCGGTGTGCCCCGGGCGCTCGCGGTACTTCCAGAGGATGTAGGCCATCGCGGCGAGGACGAGGAAGCCGACGATGCTCGCGGCGACGATGACGAAGATGTAGATGGTGTGGACGCGCTGGGCGGCGTCGGAGCGGGGTTCGAAAGTGGTGAGCGGGGTGTCGCAGGAAGCGAGGACGGCGACGAGCGCCACGGCGGCAAGTACGAAGTAGAGAAGCCGCCGGAGGGTCGCTGCCAGGTTCTGCGGATGAGCGGTAGGTGTCGTCACTGTGTTCGTGTTCCCCGCGCCAGTGGGGCGATTGTTACGCATATCACAGACGAGGTGCGGGGGTCAAGCGCGCAGGGGGTGGGGCGAGGGCGGAAGGAGGTGTCCCGTGTAGTTGACACCGGCTGAGCGGTCTGCATATACTGCCTAGACCGCCAGATCGGGAGGCCGCGTAGCCAGGATGGGAACAGCGTAATGGCAGTGCCGTTGAGCACGTAGGACCGATCAGGCGTTGCAATGCTACCGAAAGGCGGTGGCGCGCCAAGGTGCCACCGCCTTTGCACGTTAACAAGGGAATATCGAGCGAGTACGAGCCAAGGAAGGTTCGCAGCGACTGCGAACCGAGCGTGAGGTCAAGTTATTAAGGGCCCACGGAGGATGCCTTGGCGTCAAGGGCCGATGAAGGGCGTAGCACGACTGCGATAAGCCTCGGGTAGCCGTCAAGCAGGCTTAGCCGGGGATTCCCGAATCGGGGAACCGGTCTCGGTGAAGCCGGGACATCCTCAGCTGAACACATAGGCTGAGGGGGGTAAGCAGGGGAACTGAAACATCTCATTACCCTGAGGAAAAGAAAGCAACCGCGATTCCCTGAGTAGTGGTGAGCGAAACGGGAACAGCCTAAACCGTTGTGGTTTAGTGGCCTGGGGGCCTATACGACAACGGGGTTGTACGGCGTGTCAGCACGAACCCCAGATAGTGCACGGAGTGAGCAATCCATGGTCTAGCCGAAGGAGCCTGGAAAGGACCGCCATAGCGGGTGATAGCCCCGTAGGCGAAAGGCTATGGACTCCGGATGCGTTCGTGAGTACCACGGGACACGTGGAATCCCGTGGGAAGCCGGGGGGACCACCCTCCAAGGCTAAATACCCTTGACGACCGATAGCGCACAAGTACCGTGAGGGAAAGGTGAAAAGAACCCCAGAAGGGGAGTGAAATAGACCTGAAACCGTGGGCCTACAAGCGGTCGGAGCCCGTTTTCGGACGGGTGACGGCGTGCCTATTGAAGAATGAGCCGGCGAGTTACTCCTGTGTGGCGAGGTTAAGGGATGCAGACGTCCCGGAGCCGCAGCGAAAGCGAGTCTGAATAGGGCGAAGCAGTCGCACGGGGTAGACCCGAAACCGGGTGAGCTACCCATGGCCAGGGTGAAGCCTCGATAGTCTCGAGGTGGAGGCCCGAACCCGTATACGTTGCAAAGTGTTGGGATGAGCTGTGGGTAGAGGTGAAATGCCAACCGAACCCGGAGATAGCTGGTTCTCCCCGAAATGCATTGAGGTGCAGCCTCCAGGGAGAGGGACGGAGGTAGGGCTCTGAATGGGCTAGGGGGTGTGAGCCTACCAAACCCAATCAAACTTCGAATGCCGTTCCATCCATGCCTGAGGAGTGAGACCGTGGGGGATAAGCTCCATGGTCGAGAGGGAAACAGCCCAGACCACCGACTAAGGCCCCTAAATACAGGCTCAGTGTCAAAGGAAGTATGGTCGCTTAGACAACCAGGAGGTTGGCTTAGAAGCAGCCACCCTTTAAAGAGTGCGTAATAGCTCACTGGTCAAGGGACCGTGCGCCGACAATTTATCGGGGCTTAAGCCTGTTGCCGAAGTCGTGGCTTCTGCCGTAAGGCGGAGGGGTAGGGGAGCGTTCTCTGTGCACAGAAGTCTGATCGTGAGGTCAGGTGGAGCGCAGAGAAGTGCGAATGCCGGCATGAGTAGCGTGAAGATGCGTGAGAACCGCATCCGCCGAAAGTCCAAGGTTTCCTACGCAACGTCGTTCGTCGTAGGGTTAGCCGGGCCTAAGCCGAGGCCGCAAGGCGTAGGCGATGGAGAGCTGGTCAATATTCCAGCGCCACCTATGGATCGTTTTAAGGCTAAGGAGGGACACGGGAAGCTAGGCAGAGCGTGCCTATTGGACATGGTGCGTCTGAGCCTGTAGGTGAGCCCGCGGTAGGAAAATCCGCCGTGGGGTTTGAGCTGAGGGGTGAAGCAACTTCAGGGCCTGGCCCTGGGGAAGTCTGTTGAGGCTACACCGGCAAGAAAAGCTTCGTAGCTAGAGTCATAGGTGTCCGTACCGCAAACCGACACTGGTGGACTGGTATAAGCGTACCGAGGCGGACGAGAGAACCATCCTTAAGGAACTCGGCAATCTGACTCCGTAACTTTGGGAGAAGGAGTGCCCTGGAGGGTGAAATCCCGAGCGGATGGAGCACCTTCGGGGTCGCAGCGAAGAGGCCCTGGTGACTGTTTAACAAAAACACAGGTCCCTGCTCAAGTCGCAAGACGACGTATAGGGGCTGACGCCTGCCCAGTGCCGGAAGGTCAAGAGGCGCGGTGAGAGCTGCAAATCGAAGCCCCGGTGAACGGCGGCCGTAACTATAACGGTCCTAAGGTACCGAAATCCCTTGTCAGGTAAGTTCTGACCCGCAGGAAAGGCGTAACAACTGGGGCGCTGTCTCAAGGATGGTCTCGGTGAAATTGAAGTACGAGTGAAGATGCTCGTTACCCGCAGCAGGACAAAAAGACCCCGTGGAGCTTTACTGCAACCTGACATTGATCCGAGGATACGGTTGTGTAGGATAGGTGGGAGGCTATGAAGCCAGGACGCCAGTTCGGGTGGAGCCATCGTTGAAATACCACTCTTCCCTGTTTTTGGATCTAACCCCTGAACAAGCAGGGGGACCGTGTCTGGCAGGCAGTTTGACTGGGGCGGTCGCCTCCTAAAAGGTAACGGAGGCGTGCAAAGGTCCCCTCAGGGTGGATGGAAATCACCCGCAGAGCGCATTGGTAGAAGGGGGCTTGACTGCGAGGCCTACAAGCCAAGCAGGGACGAAAGTCGGCCAAAGTGATCCTACGGTCCCGTGTGGAAGGGCCGTGGCTTATCGGACAAAAGCTACCCCGGGGATAACAGGCTTATCTTGCCCAAGAGTTCATATCGACGGCAAGGTTTGGCACCTCGATGTCGGCTCGTCGCATCCTGGGGCTGAAGAAGGTCCCAAGGGTCCGGCTGTTCGCCGGTTAAAGCGGCACGTGAGCTGGGTTCAGACCGTCGTGAGACAGGTCGGTCTCTATCCGCTGTGGGCGCAGGAAGTTTGAGGGGAGCTTTCCCTAGTACGAGAGGACCGGGAAGGACGTACCTCTGGTGTTCCGGTTGTCCCGCCAGGGGCACTGCCGGGTAGCTATGTACGGAACGGATAAGCGCTGAAAGCATCTAAGTGCGAAGCCGGCCCCAAGATGAGACTTCCCACCCCGAGAGGGGGTAAGGCCGCAGAGAGACTATCTGCTCGATAGGCCGCAGGTGTAAGCGCAGCAATGCGTTCAGCCGAGCGGTACTAATCGGCCGAGGACTTGACCAAACACTCCTGCTCCTCTGCTCGTTCGATTTCCCTTGCTAGCGCGCAAAGGCGCCGCCTTCGCCTTCCCTTCTGTTCCGGTGTCTTCGGTGCGGGGTGGAGCAGTGGCAGCTCGTCGGGCTCATAACCCGAAGGTCCCAGGTTCGAGTCCTGGCCCCGCTACCAACCATCCGTCACTCCCGGCGCGCCCCTGAAACGGGACGTTTCCTGTTTAATCCCGCACAGAAAATCTGAGACACCCCTGTTCAGCCCTGTGCTACGCTCACGCTGACCCGTTCGGTCGAAAGGAGCCGCGCCATGGAGTACGCAGGGCGCCTGCACCGTTTCGCGGCGTTCATCATCGACGCCATCGTTATCTCGGTAGTCATCGTGGTCCTGGATGCGGTCGACATCATCGACCTGGGCAACCCCAGCGCCACAGACCAGGTACTGGAAGCCGTCATCAGCTTCGGTTACTACATCCTGCTCACCGCTGCGTTCGGGGCCACGCTCGGCAAGATGGCGCTCGGCATCACGGTGGTTGATGAAAACGGTCAGAGGGCGGGGTTCTTCAAGGTGCTCATCAGGGAGACCATCGGGAAGATAGTCTCCGGCCTCGTCCTTTTCCTGGGCTTCATCTGGATACTGTTCGACGGCAACCGGCAGGGCTGGCACGACAAGATCGGCGGGACGTTCGTGGTGAAGGCGTGATAGGCGTCCCATCACCCCGGACCCCGGAACCACAAGCAATCCCGGCAAGGTCGGAGCAAGGAGTCGCACCATGGAGTACGCAAGCCGCCTGCAACGTTTCATCGCTTTCATAATCGACGTCATCGTCCTGGCCGTCATCGTCGGGATCCTGAGCGCTATCGGGATCGTCGATTTCGCTCTCACCGAGGAAGGCGAAGTCTCCAGGATAGACAACCTCATCCAGGCGCTCATCGTGGTGGCCTATTACGTCATCCTCACGGTTGCCTTCGGCGCCACTCTGGGCAAGATGGCGCTCGGCATGCGCGTAGTGGACGGGGACGGCAACAAGGCCGGCGCCGGCCCCGTCCTCATCAGGGAAGTCATAGCGCGAGCGGTGGGTGGCCTGCTCACCGTTGTGGTAGGCGCAAGCATCGGCCAACTCGTGGGCTTTGCCGTCGCCGTCATCATCGTCATCATGATCCTGTTCGACCAGAGGCGGCAGGGCCTGCACGACAAGGTCGGCGGGACGTTCGTGGTGAAGGCGAGGTAACGTCGCGGAACGACGCACCCGGCGCCCCACAACTGCACATGTGCGAACGGCAGCACGCTGCGATCGTGCTGCCGTTCTGCGTCAGATCGTCGAGCCGATGCCCAGCACGTCCATGTGAAACCACTGCCACGGGCCGAACTCCAACACGTGCAGCACGTACTCCTGCGGCATCTTCACCGCGAGCAGCAGGAGCAGGATGAGCACGAGGCTGCGGTAGCCGTTCACTCCGAAGCGCCCGAGTCTCCCACTGGTCGCTAGGTGGTAGAGGAAGAAGAGCTCGAACAGGTTGGGGAAGACGAACAGCACCCAGCGGGCGCTCGTGACCTCCAGGACGACCACCCCGGCGACGCGGTAGCAGAAGAGCGCGAGGCTCGTGAAGCGGGCGAGGCGGTTCTCCCACTGCAGCGATACGGCGGCAGCGAACGCGAGCATGTACGTGTCGAGCAGTTTGTCGGCGGACGTGTAGTCGGAGAAGTCGCCCACGCCGATCAGGCCGATGATGACGACGTCCATGGCATCGGCGACGATGGCCGCGACCATGCCGCCGAACGGCCACCGGATGATGGCGACCGGCACAGCAAGGCGGATGAGGATGGCTACGATAGGGCCCACTGCGCTCCTGCGTCTGCCCGGCGGGGTAGAATCCGCGCAACTGTAGCACGCACTGGAGGCCCACCATGCCGGAATTCCTGGATGTCGTCCGCAGCCAGCGAGGCACCGCATACTACAAGCCGGACCCGATACCGGACGACGTGCTGAACGAGATACTCGAGGCGGCGACGCGCGCCCCCAGCGGGAGCAACCGCCAGCCGTGGCGGTTCATCGTGCTGCGCGGCCGCGAGGTGAAGCGCCGGATGGGCGAGCTGTACCTGGAGGCGCAGCGCCGCATGACGGGCGGAACGTCGGCCAGTGCGCCGGGAGAGACGCCCGCGCACTTCAGCGGCGCCATGGAGGACGTGCCGGCGCTGGTGATGTTCTGCGTGGAGCGGTGGCCGATGCGGGGCAGCGAGACGTATCGAGGCGCGTCGATCTATCCGTCGGTGCAGAACCTGATGCTGGCAGCAGCGTCGTTCGGGCTCGGCACGCGCCTCACGACGGTGTGGCAGCACTGTTACGAGGACGTCGCGTCACTGCTCGGCGTGCCGGACGACTGGGAGATGATGGCGCTGATCCCTATCGGCTACCCGGCCCCACCGGACCACCTGGGCGGCAGCCGCCGCAAGCCCGTCTCCGAGGTGACGTACTACGACAAGTGGGGGAACGACGGGGCGTAAGAGCGGGGGCTACTCGGCCATCGCGGCGGCGACGGTCTCGACCTCTTCCAACAGGGCGGTCAGCATGTCCGCTTCCTCGACGATGCGCGCCTTCTGCCCCTTGCGGAAGATGATGGCGCGCCCGTTGCCCGCGGCGATGCCGACGTCGGCGTCCTTCGCCTCGCCGGGGCCGTTCACCTCACAGCCCATCACGGCGACCTTCACGGACGTGTCCATGCCCTTGAGCATCTCGTCGACGGTGTTGGCGAGCTTGCGGATGTCCACGTCGGCGCGCCCGCAGGAGGGGCAGGCGACCATCTGGACGCCCTTCTTGCGGAGGTCGAGCGCCTTGAGGATCTCGTAGCCGACCTCGACCTCCTCGCGCGAGTCGTCGCTGAGCGATACGCGGATGGTGTCGCCGATGCCGTCGTAGAGGAGCGTGCCGAGGCCGATGGCGCTGCGTATGGAGCCGGAGCGCGCGGTGCCGGCCTCAGTGATGCCGAGGTGGAACGGGTACGGCACCATCTTCGCGAGCTTGCGGTACGCCTCGACGGTGGTGTCGATGTCATAGGCCTTGAGCGAGATCTTGATGAGGTCGAAGTCGAGGTCCTCGAGCACCTGTATCTCCCAGAGGCCGGTGGCGACCATGTGGTCGACGACGGAGACCTCCTCGCCCTCGCCGGAGGCCGACGAGCCCTTGACGAGGCGGTTGACGCCGTCGGCGTGGCGGTGCTGGCCGCGCGTGACGCCTATCGCGCCGACCGGCGGCAGGCTGCCAAAGTTGACGCCGATGCGGATGGGGGTCTGGCGGACTTTCGCCTCACGGACGACGGTACGCACCTTCTCGGCGTCGCGGATGTTGCCGGGGTTCAGCCGCAGGCAGTCGACGCCCTGGTTGAGGGCTTCGAGCGCAAGCTGGTAGTGGAAGTGGATGTCCGCGACGATCGGGATGGAGACCTGGCGCTTGATGGCGCCGAGGGCCTGCGCGGCC
>JAJDTQ010000254.1 GCA_022827045.1 Candidatus Binatia bacterium | reverse complement strand
AGCCATGGTGCAGGGCGTCCAGCTCGGCACCATCGAGATGGTGATGACGCCGCCGGCTTTCCTGTCCGGCGTGGATCCGCGCTTCGGGGTGCTGTCGGCTCCCGGCATCTTCGAGGATCTCATGCACGGTTTCCGCACCGTGCACGATCCCGCGTTCAAGAAGGCTTACTGGTCCATCGGCGACGCCAAGGGCCTCAAGCTCGTCAGCATGACTTGTGACGCGCCCACGGACTACGCCACCTCGACGCCGATCCGCAAGCTGTCGGATTTCAAGGGCCGCAAGCTCCGGGTCTTCGGCAGCAAGCTGGAGATCGAAACCCTGCGCCGGCTCGGCGGCGCGGGCGTGCCCATGCCGCTATCCGAGGTGGTGCCGGCGATCCAGCAGAAGACCATCGACGGCAACAAGGCGGGCATCACAATCTTCGTGCCGTTCAAGTACCAGCGCATCGCCAAGTACGTGCTGAAGCCCGGGGAGGGGCTGATCTGCAGCGGCCGCTTCGTGAGCAAGGTGTGGTTCGACAAGCTGGCCGCCGACCTCCAGAAGGCGATCCTGGACCAGGCGCTGGCCACCGATCCGCTCAACCAGGCGTGGACCCTCAAGTTCGTCGACCGCATGTACAACATCTGGGTCAAGAACGGCGGCGAGTTGGCGGAGCTGTCGCCCGAGGACCAGGCGGAACTGCGGAAGCGTCTTTCCACCGTGGGCGACGACGTGTTGAAGGACCGCCCGGCAGTGCTCGAGACGTACCGGGTCATGAAGGAGGCGGCCAAGCGGACCCGCGGCGGCTGAGGCATCCTCAGGTAGTGAACTTCTCCCGACCACCGCGCCTTCCTGACGAAGCGCGGCGCCGCCGATTTTGCGCGCGGAGGGGCCATGTCCAGGAATGAAGTCCCCGGGCCTCTCCGTTTCGTCATCGTGACAGTGCCGAGGGCGATCGTCGGCGTGCTGATCCTCGCCGGCATCGCCGTCAACTTCGCCAACGTCATCGGGCGCTACGTCTTTCTTCAGCCCCTCATCTGGGCCGACGAGACCATGGTCTACATCATGGTCTGGACCGTCTTCATGGGGGCGGTCCTGGTTTCCTTCGAGGGGCAGCACCTCAAGATGGACTTCTTCTCGATCCTGCTGCCCTCTCCCTGGAGGGAGATCATCAACGGCATCGCCACGGTCTCGTTCCTCGCCGTCTGCGTCTTCGTGGTCCCCCAGACCTGGACCGTGGTGAAGCTCGTGTGGAACTTCGGACAGCTAAGCGTCGTCGCCGAGATCCCCATGGTGATACCGCACTTCGCGCTGCTGCTGGGCTTCGTGCTCATGTTCCTGGCCGTGGTCCTGCGCTTCCGCTCATATGTGAAGGGAGAGTTCGTGCAGCAATACGGCAGCGGCGACCAGGATGGCTGAACCGGGGCGGCCGGAGGGGATGGTCTCGTGGAATGGATGATGGCCGTCGTGCCGGTGATCCTGCTGCTGCTGGGATTCCCGATCTTCGTCATCCTGCTGGCCACCTCCGCCATCGTGCTGCTGCTGTTCGCCCCGGTCCCGCCCACGGCTGTGCACATCAAGATGTTCGACAGCGTGGACAAGTTCGCCCTCATGGCGGTGCCGTTCTTCATCTTCGCCGGCGACCTCATGGGGCGGGGCGGCATCTCCAGGCGCATCGTCGCCTGGGTCCTCGCCGTCATCGGCGGCGTCCGCGGCAGCCTGGCGCTGACCGCGGTGGGGACCTGCACCGTCTTCGGCGCCATTTCCGGTTCCAGCCCCGCCACGGTGGCCGCGGTCGGACGGCTGCTCTACCGGCCGCTCCGGGACGCCGGCTACGACGAGAAGTTCTCCACCGGCCTGCTGACGTCGTCGGGCTCCATCGCCATCGTGATACCGCCGTCCATCGGCATGATCCTCTACGGCGTGTCGGCGCAGGAGTCGGTGGTGCTGCTGTTCGTGGCCGGCATCGTCCCCGGCTTGATCATGGCGCTGCTGATGGCCGGCTACATCTACGCGTTCGCCATCAGGCACGGCATCCGCGAAGCTTCCGGGTTCTCGTCCCGGGAGTTCCTGGCGGCCAGCAAGGAGGGCGTGTGGGCCCTGGGCATGCCCGTCATCATCCTCGGCGGCATCTACGCCGGCGTCTTCTCGCCCACGGAAGCGGCCGGCATCGCCTGCGTCTACGCCATCGTGGTGACGCGTTTCATCTACGGCGACATCGGCTGGAAGGGGATCTGGGAGGTGTCCGTCAACTCCATGTACCTGACGGCCCAGGTGCTGATCATCGTGGCCGCGGCCGGAGTCTTCTCGCAGCTCCTGACCATCAGCGGGGCGCCGCAAAGCATGGTCGGGACGATCCGGGACATGGACCTCCCGCCGTGGATGTTGTTGCTGGCCATCAACATCTTCCTGCTGTTCGTGGGCTGCCTGCTCGATCCCGCCTCCGCGATCCTGGTGCTCACGCCGCTGCTGGCGCCCATCGCCGTCGCCATCGGCGTGGACCTGGTCCACTTCGGCATCATCATGACCGTGAACCTCGCCGTCGGCATGTTCACGCCGCCCTTTGGACTGAACATCTTCGTCACCCAGGCGCTGTTCAAGGCCCCGCTGGCGAGCATCTACCCCGGGCTGGCGCCGTTCATCGTCATCAACATCGTGGCGCTCCTGATCGTCACCTACGTCCCGGAGTTGTCGCTGTTCCTGACCCGCCATCTCGGCTGAACCGTCTCATTCCCCATGGCGAAGGATCCGCTAGCGCCCGTCAGCGTTGTCATACCCGTGTACAACCGTTGGCCCATGGTCGGAGAGGCCGTGGACTCGGTCCTGGCGCAGACGGAGTGCGACTACGAGCTGATCGTGGTCGACGACGGCTCCACCGACGAGACCCCGCGCCGCTTGCGGGACTACGGCGCCCGGCTCACGGTGCTGTCCCAGGGCCGCCGCGGCGTGGCGGCCGCGCGGAACCTGGGGGCGAGCCGGGCCGCGGGAAAATACCTGGCCTTCCTGGACTCCGACGACCTCTGGCATCCGCGGAAGCTCCAGCGGCAGCTCGCTTTCATGGAAAGAAACCCTGACGTGCAGATCTGTCAGACCGACGAGATCTGGCTCCGTAACGGCGTGCGCGTGAACCCGAGGAACAAGCACCGCAAGCCCTCGGGCGACATCTTCCGCGCCAGCCTCGAGCTCTGTCTGGTCAGCCCCTCGGCGGTGATGATGCGGCGGGAGCTGTTCGAACGTGTCGGGGGGTTCGACGAGTCCCTTCCGGTGTGCGAGGACTACGACCTGTGGCTGCGGATCTCCAAGGATATCGAGGTCCCGTTGATCCCCGAGGCGCTGGTGACCAGGCGCGGCGGCCACGCGGACCAGCTTTCCCGCTCCACCTGGGGCTTCGACCGCTTCCGCGTCACCTCCATCGCCAACCTCATGGAGGCGGGTCTGGACCCGGAGAAGGCCGGATGGGCCTTGGAGGCCATGGCGAAAAAGGTTACGATTTTGGCGCAAGGGTTCCGCAAGCGCGGCAACGAGGCCATGGCACGGGAGTACGAGGAGCGGCTGCGCCGGGCTGCCTGCTTTGGAAGCCCGGACGCGGGGCTCCATCAGGTTCCGCCGGGGCACGAAAAGACACCGCCCTCCAAATCGTCATTCCCGCGAACGCGGGAATCCAGGGGTGGGGGAGGGTGAACGAGACGGCATTGCACGAAGAAATCACCGGCTATGCCCGGGAGCGGGGCATTCACGCCCAGGCCGTGGAGCGTTGGCTGGCGCTCGGCGAGAAGGATCAGCGGGCGCTCCTGGGGCTCGCGCGCAACTTGCGTCTCGGCGGCAACCATTTCAACGACTTCCTGGACTGGTGCGTGGAGATTTCCCTGCGGGACGCTTGCTCGATCGCGTCCGTGATTGACGGAGCGGCGCTGGCGCCGACCCTGTCCGACAGCCGCATGGGGCGGAACGACAAGCTGAAGCACGCCAAGGAAGCCCTGCGGCGGCTGCGTTATCCCCGCCTGACCCGGATCGAGGACGAGGTCCGCGGCCGGCTCCGGAGCCTCAAGCTCGATCCCCGCATCCGCATCACGGTGGCGCCGGGACTCGAAGGCGGGCTCAAGGTGGAACTGCAGGCCGGCGGGGTGGAGGCCCTGGCCCGGCTGGCGCGCGAGGTGGAATCCCTGGCCGAGAACGACACGGCGCGTGAAGTGTTCGCGCTCATGGAGGGGAAAGAGGGTGCAGGCGTATCGGCCTGAAAGGGTGATCGTGGAGAGCGGCTCCGAGGGGTCGGTGATCTTCGACAACCTCCGGAGGGCGCTCCCCGACGTGTCCTTCGTCACCGTTCCGGATCCGCAAGGCTACTGGGCCGGCCGCGACGGCGGCGCCGACCCCATCTCGCGGGGCAAGCGCGACCTTCTGCTCACGCGCCACAAGGGCAAGTTCCTGAAGGTCTGCCCCGGCAGCGACGGTCAGGTCTGCTGCAACTACTTCATCATCAACTTCGCCAGCAACTGCCCCATGGACTGCAGCTACTGCTACCTGCAGGATTACCTCGCCGAGAACCCGGCCCTCAAGGTGTTCAGCAACGTCGACGACCTGCTGGCGGAAACACGGGATCTGCTGGCGAAGCACCGGGACTATTTTTTCCGCATCGGCACTGGCGAGATCACCGACAGCCTGGCGCTGGAGCCCCTCATCGGCTTCGCCGAAGCCACGGTGCCGTTCTTCGCCGAGCAGCCCAACGTGTTGCTGGAGCTCAAGACCAAGAGCGACCACGTGGACGGCCTGCTCGGCCTCGATCCCAAGGACCGCGTCGTGGTCTCCTGGTCCATGAACCCGCAGGCCGTCATCGACGCCGACGAGGGTCTCACCGCCTCGCTGGAAGAGCGCCTTGACGCCGCCTGGCGCTGCCAACAGGCCGGCTACAAGCTCGGTTTCCATTTCGACCCCATGGTGGAGTACCCCGGCTGGGAAGAAGACTACCGCGACCTGCTACACCAACTCTTCACCCGCCTGGACCACCGCCGCATGGCCTGGACCAGCATGGGCGTGCTCCGCACCACTCCGTCGCTCAAGCGCGTGATGCGCTCGCGCTTCCCCGCCACCCGGATCCTCTCCGGCGAGCAGGTCCCGTGCCCCGACGGCAAGATGCGCTACTTCCAGCCCCTGCGCGTGGCCATGTACCGCAAGATGCGCCAGTGGATCCGCGAGGCCGCCCCGCTGGTGCCCATCTACCTCTGCATGGAAACCCGCGAGGTCTGGGACCAGGTGTTCGGCTATTTCCCGAGCTGCGGCAGGGAGTTGGGGGACGAGCTGGCGGGGGCGGAACCGCGCCTGTAGCGCGAGGGGCGGGAACCGCCGCCACGAGGTCGGGCGCAACGGACGGCCAGCTTTTCCGAAAATTGCATCCCGCCCCCGTAATCGCTATCCTGAAGCAATGTTCGGCAGCAACATCGTCAGGAAGGTCTTCGGCACCAAGAACGACCGGGAGGTCAAGCGGCTCTCGCCGGTGGTGGAGCACATCAACGGACTGGAGCCGGAGTTCGAGAAGCTGACGGACGCGGAGCTCAGGGGGAAGACCGACGAGTTCCGGCGGCGGCTGGACGACGGCGACACCCTGGACGATCTCCTTCCGGAGGCGTTCGCCGCCACCCGGGAAGCATCCCGGCGCACCATCGGGCTGCGCCACTTCGATGCCCAGCTCATCGGCGGCATGGTGCTCCATGAGGGCAAGATCGCCGAGATGAAGACCGGCGAGGGCAAGACCCTGGTGGCCACGCTGCCGTTCTACCTGAACGCGCTGACCGGTCAGGGCGTTCACCTGATCACGGTCAACGACTACCTGGCCCGGCGCGACGTCCAGTGGATGGGCCCCATCTATCACGCAATGGGACTTTCGGTGGCCTCCATCGTGCACGACGCCAGCTACGCGTTCGACCCCGCCTATATCACCAAGGACTACCGCTACCTCAACCTGCGGCCGATCTCGCGCCAGGACGCCTACCGGGCCGACATCACCTACGGCACCAACAACGAGTTCGGCTTCGACTACCTTCGGGACAACATGAAGTTCGCGCTGGAAGAATACGTCCAGCGGGAGCTCAACTTCGCGGTGGTGGACGAGGTGGACAACATCCTCATCGACGAGGCCCGCACCCCACTCATCATCTCCGGGCCCGCGGAGGAGTCCACCGACAAGTACTACTCGCTCAACCGCATCATCCCCAAGCTCCAGCGCGGCGCGGTGATCCAGGGCGACCCGACCCAGGAGGACCGGGAAGCCATCATGGCCCAAGGGGACTACACTATCGACGAGAAGGCCAAGACCGTGTCCCTCACCGAGAGCGGGGTGGCCAAGGTGGAGCGGCTGCTGGGTGTGCACAACCTCTACGACCCGCGGCACATCGACACGCTGCACCACGTGAACCAGGCCCTGAAGGCCCACAACATCTTCAAGCGCGACGTGGACTACGTCATCAAGGACGGCGAGGTCATCATCGTCGACGAGTTCACCGGCCGGCTGATGCCGGGCCGGCGCTGGTCCGACGGGCTGCACCAGGCGGTGGAGGCCAAGGAGGGGGTGCATATCCGCGAGGAGTACCAGACCCTCGCCACCATCTCCATCCTGTACTACTTCCGCATGTACACCAAGCTGGCGGGCATGACCGGCACCGC
>JAJDTQ010000067.1 GCA_022827045.1 Candidatus Binatia bacterium | reverse complement strand
GGACGAACGGTTGTGATAGCCTTTCTCCGTTCGTCCTGAGCGTAGCGAAGCGCAGCGGAGCGAAGTCGAAGGACGCCATGACAATCGAGCAGCGTTCCCTTAGAACTGGAACACCAGCGACTTGATGGTGACCGGCACCGTGCCCGACGGTTCCAGAACTCGGCCCAGGTCGATGAAGTCGAAGTCGCGCAGGGTGACCCCGTCCAGCGTCAGCACGTCACCCGGGAGCCCGAAGTCCTGCTTGAGGATGGTGCCCACCAGGCCGGCCATGTCGTGATCGAATACCAGGTAGATGGGGCGTTCCGCCGCTACCGTGCGCGACAACCCTGCCAGCAACCCGCGGCAGAAAGCGGCAATGCGGAAAGCGGCCGGCGGCCCCTGCCACGCGAACACCAGCGCCACTTCGGCCTCGCCCTCCACCAGGTCGAAGGCCTGAAAGTGATTCTGGATGGTCTGCGCCATGGTTGCCGGGTCGATATCGGCCTCGAGGTCCACCGGGGGACGCAGCACCTGGAGGTTCTTGCGTGGCAGCAGCTCATCGTCGGAGCGGTAGATGGTGTTGCCGGACACCTGCACGGTGTGCTGCGCGGCCCCCATCACCGTGGCCCGGATGCATTCGCGGGCGCTCACGAGGCCGCCGGGTAGCGCGCCGTCGTCGATGCGGCGCCGCAACGCCTTCCCCAGCGGCGCTCCGAGATCCCCGTACGATTCGTTTTCGTTGCCGTATACGTACTCGCTGACACCGCCGGAGAAGACCACGGCGTCGCACTTGCCGGACCCGTTCAGGGGTGAAGTCACCCACAGCCCGTCGAGCTCCGGCGCGGCGCCGTCACCCTTGGCGAGGGTCAGCACCACCTCCGCCATGTGGTCCGCCAGTTGCTCCACGTCGGCGGGACCGGCCCGGTCCCCCACGTTCCAGTCCAATCCCACGTGGCTCGCCAGGGCTTTGCCGCCGGGCTCCAGCACGGTGATGGTGCCGTGGCCGTCGGTGGCCATCAGCCGTCCGCCCACGTGGAAGGCGGCGGTGCCGAGGACCCGTCCGCCTTCGGCTAGTGCCAGCTTGGTGGTGCCGCCGCCGATGTCGATGTTGAGCACGCGGCACTTCTGTTCCGCGGAGAATGCCACGGCGCCCGAGCCGTGGGCTGCCAGCAGGGACTCGAAGTTGTGGCCGGCGGTGGCGCACACGAAGTCTCCCCGCTGGTCGGCGAAGAGGTCGGCGATGGCCCGGGCGTTGTCCCGGCGTATGGCCTCGCCCGTCAGGATGATGGCCCCGGTGTTGACGTCGTCCGGGGTGAGCCCGGCCTCCTCATACGCGTCGTCCACGAGACGGCCCAGGGCCTCGTCGTCGATGCGCTCGCGGTTGGCCGTGTAGGGGGTGAAGCGGATGGGGGAGAGGTAGAGCGTCTTGCGCTCGGTGACCACGAACCGGCTGGACAGCTCCCGTCCCAGCCGCCTGAGCACGAGACGCGAGAACAGGATCTGGGAGGTCGCCGTGCCCACGTCGATGCCGACGCTGGTCAGGGTGATGGTGTCGAGCTTCCAGAGAGGGTGGTCTTCCTCTTCCTCCGGCGCCCCGTCGTGATCGTGGTCGTCTCCGATGTCGTGCATGGTTCGAGGTTCCCGGCGCCCTGGATCTACCAGCGGATGGAGGCTCGCAGGCTCAAGCCGTGCTCCGCCGCCTTCTCGGGCTGCTCGCGGCGCGTTCCCCGGAGCGCGAGTTCGAGGGAAGAGGCCATCCGCAACCGCGCGCCGGTACGGTACTCCTTCGTGCCTCGGCCCGATAGCACGAAGCCGGTATAAGGCGTCAGCACGCCACGTCCTCCGAACGCGGACAGGCCATAGCCCACCTCGCCCGTCATGCGCATCGCGGCATCCGCCGAACCCGTCGCGGTTCCCGCGAGGCCGTGTTGCCAAAGCCGGTCGACATCGTTTTGGGGCAGGCCCCAGGAGGGAGCGACGCTGACCGAGAAACCCCGGCCCGAGGTTCCTGGATCGAGGCGCAACGACCCGCCGGCACCCCACTCCTCGTGATCTCCCCCGTGGGCTACCAGCATCCTGCCACGGCCCTCCACGGTGAGCCCCAGCGACGGTTCCTGGTATCGCAACGCGCCCCCGACCTCGAAGCCGGCCCCGGTTTCACCCGCGCCGCCGTCGGCAAGGACGGCGAGCTCCAGCGAAGGGGTCAGCAGCCCGCCCGAGTCGAACCTCCGGGTGTGCCTTCCCTCCAGCGCCAGCCGCAGCCGGCTCACGGTCGAGGTGACCTCATCCATGTTTCCGGAACCGTGGACTTCGGCTCGGGCCAGCGCGCCTTGGCCCTTCAACGCGACCGCGGTCTCGCCGCCGGGCAACAGATCGCTGCTCGAGTACACCGTGCCGTCGGCGCCCAGCGCCCCGGACCACTGGGTCAAGTCGCTGGTGTGGGCATCTTCCGAGTCATCATGGTTCACGTGCACGCGGCCCCAACCGTGTCCCGCCATGGCCCACACCCGGACACCCGAATCCAGCATCCAGCCCACGTAGGGGTTGAGGCTCGTCAGCGTGGTTTCATGATCGCCTTGCCTGGGATCGACGCCGATCCGTTCCGTGTAGTCGAGGGTTCCCCTCGAATGGGAAAGGGACAGGCCGGCTAGCAGGTTGCGCTTCAACAGCACGTCGGTGCCGAGATGGCCGCTCACGACGCTGCCTTCCCAGTCGACATCGGCCGCGCCGCCGGAGAGATCCTGATAGTCGCCGCTGCCCCACAGCGCCAGGCCGCCCGGCCCACTGCCGAATGCGTTGAGCAGGAAGGACGAGCTGCCGAGAAACCGTCCCAGGTCCATCCGGCCTTCACCGATGGCCTTGCTGTTGTTGGCCAGCGCGAGAAGTGCGTTGGGATTGCCGCCAAGGCTCAAGCGCGCCGCGAGCGTTTTCGACCCCGAGAGGCGCGAGTTGACGCGGTCGTTCACCGCGTTCGAGGTGCTTGACAGGACCGCGCGCGCGACCGCGGGCAGCAGGACGCGGTTGACTCTCGCGACCCGTTCGCGGGGCGGCGGATACACGCCGGGGTCGGAGCGGCCCAGCAACGCCATACCCACCGTGTTGACGTGTTCTCTGTGCATGTCGTCGAGTGTCGGCGACTGACCGGAACCGGGATAGTGGGCGCAGTAAGGGCTGGACGCATCGTCGGTGTTGTCGTCGCCCGTGGCGACGCGCCTGAGGCGGCAGTCGAGAGACTGCCACCAAGCGCCGACGCTGTCGAAGTTGCCCGCGCCGTAGATCCCGCGCGCGGTGTCGTTGACCTGTCTCTTGGTCTCCGGTTCGAGGTCGGCGTAGATGTTTCGAGCCGAGGTGGTCTCTTCCTGCGTCGCCGTGGAGCCGTGCAGGGCGAGGACTCTTTGAGTCGGGTCGAGGGCATCCCACCAGCGCATCGCCGGGGCAATGTCGGGGGGGTACACGCCGGGATCCATGAGTCCGAGCAAGGCCTGCCCGATCCTGTCCACGTGGGACTTCTCGTCGTCAGCGAGCAGCGGCGTCCTGCCGGAGCCCGGGTAGTGCTTGCAGTAAGAGCTGTTCGGGTCCTCCGTGTTGCCGTCGCCGGTGGCGACGCGCTTCAGGCGGCAGTTGAGGCGCTCCCACCAGGCGCCGACGCTGCTCGAGGGAGTGGTGCCGTATATTCCGGAGGCCGTCGTGTGAACCAGCCTCTTGGTCTCCGGATCCAGATCGCCGTACATGGGCTCGGCGGCCGCGCGCTGCTCGGGTGACGCGCTGTCGCCGTGCAGGGCGGCGACCCTCTGCGCCGGTTCGAGGGCATTCCACCAGCCCATGAACGGGGGGATGTCGCGAGGATACACCCCGGGATCCATGCGCCCTAGCAACGCCTGTCCGACCCTGTCGACGTGGGATTTCTCGGCATCCCCGAGCAGCGGCGTCATGCCCGAGCCCGGATAGTGGGCGCAGTAGGGACTGGCCGGATCGTCGGTGTTGCCGTCGCCGGTGGCGACGCGCCTGAGGCGGCAGTCGAGACCCCACCACCAGGCCCCGACACTGGCGGCCTCGCCATCGCCGTCGATGGCGTCCGCGGTTTCGTTGACCAGGCCCTTGGTTCCCGCGTCCAGGTCGGCGTACATTGGCTCGGCGGCGGCGGTCTGCTCGGGAGTTGCGGTGTCGCCGTGCAGGGCGGCGACCCGTTGCGCCGGTTCGAGGGCGCCCCACCAACGCATGGCCGCCTCGTTGTCGGCCGGCTGATTGCCGGTCTGCGCGTGGGCCTGACCCGGCAGGCCAAGGGGAAGAGCGACAAGCAGTGCGAGAAACAGGAAGGCAGACAATGAGCCGAGCCGTTGTCCGCGGCGGTGTCCGGGTCTTAGACGTGTCAATGTGTCGATCTCCGGCGGAGGTTGGTCGCTGTCGGTCAGTCGATGAAGCTCCCCTCCGCGTCCGGGAGGTTGCCCTGCTCGCCCGGCATGTTGCCGTGCTCGTCCGGGAACAGGACCTTGACCGCCTCCGCGCCGCCCACGCCGGTGCACCACGGCACCATGTTCTTCATCCGGCAGGTAATTCCGCGCCTGGCCAGTTCGTCCTCGAAGATCCGGTGGATCTCGGGGTCCTCGTCCTCGTACTCCACCTGGTAACCGCCCTTCTTGCCGCTGACCTCGCCGGTGCGGAGCACCGTGGACTCCTGCGCCTGCCAGCGGCTGACCGCGTACTTGCGCGACAGGCCCTGGTTCATCACCAGGTAGGTGGCCGGCGTCTCGCCCACGTTGAAGTGCTGGTGCAGCCACAGGCCCTGTCCGGCACCGGAGAGGTAAAGGCTTCCTTCCTTCCAGTCGCAGCGGACGCGCTCCTCGTCGCCCCGCTGGGCGAGCACGTAGCCCTCGCCCTCGATGATGTAGAGGTGCGCGCCCGGACCGTGGCGGTGCGACTTCTTGTAGTAGCCGGACTCGAAGCGGGACACGTGGGACTCCATCAACCCGGAGCCCATGACCATAAAGGCGTTGGTGCCGCCGCCGCCCCGGCTCTTCCACTCGTAGAGAGGCAGCTTGCGGATGTCCGGGATGAAGTTGGTCTCCCACACCCGGCCGCGGTAGAGCTTGGCCTCGGCCGTGAAGTAGTCCGGCTCACCCTGGAAACGGTCGTCGAAGTCGTAGTTGTTGTTGAAGATGAAATGCTCGCTGTTCCATTGCCGGAAGATCTGCGGCAGGTCGGTGACGGAGAACCACCGCGCCGGCTGGGACAGGCTGGCGTTGAAGAACTGGTGCCATGCGTTGGTGGGCGGCACGAAGTAGCTGCCGGGTCCCCACTCGAAGGTCTGCTTCTCGCCGCCCTCGCGCCACACCGAGCAGGAGCCGTGCCCTGATACCACGTAGATGGCCTCGGTGTACATGTGCCGTAGCGGCGCGGTGTAGCCCCCGGGCGGCAGCTCGACGATGTGCTCGTCACCGCCGTTGTCGCCGTCGAGGTAGCACAAGGCACCCTTGACGCCGTCGCCCTTGCGCGGCCACGGGCCCACTTCCACGGCCTTCATGTCCTCGATGAAGACGCCTCCCACCAGCGGCGCACCCTCGCGTTCGCGCCACTCGGCATAGGAATCGACGCGCGTGAGCGCCGGCTGTTTCTCCGGGTCCAGGGGTTTCGTGGGTATCGTCACGGCGCCACCTCTCGTTGGTTTGGTGCCAAACGGTATGCGATAACAGGGCCATGTTGTCAATCTGGCTTGGGAAGCCCAACAGAAACGGACTTCCCGAACCGTCCGTCCTGAGCGTAGCGAGTCCTGAACTTGTCGAAGGGCGAGCGAAGTCGAAGGACCGCGGAAAGGAGCACCCATGCCCGGCCCCCTGAACGACATCCTCGTAGTCGACTTCACCCACGCCCTGAACGGACCCTTCTGCACCATGCTGCTGGGGCACCTGGGAGCCGATGTCATCAAGGTCGAGCCGCCCCAGGGCGACAACTTCCGGCGCTCCTGGATGGCGCCGGATGCGGGCAAGGACGGCTACGAGTTCCTGTGGATCAACGTCAACAAGAAGAGCGTGGTGCTGAACCTCAAGACCGAGCGTGGCGTCGGGTTGGCGCGGGAGCTCATCGCTCGCGCCGATGTCCTGGTGGAGAACTACCAGAAAGGCACCATGGAGCGCTTCGGCCTCGGCTACGACTCGGTCAAGGACGTCAACCAGAGGCTCATCTACGCCTGCTCTCGCGGATACGGCGAATGGGGCCCCTACGCCGACTACGGCAACACCGCTGCCACCAACAACAGCATGACCGGCTGGACCCACACGGCCTGGGAGTATGCCGGCGCCAAGGGCACCAAGTCACTGGGCATCGGCGACGAGGCGGCGGGAGTCAGCATGACAGTCGGGATACTTGCGGCGCTCCACGCCCGCGAACGTACCGGCGAGGGCCAGAAGATCGTGGTGTCCATGCAGGAGGCGGTGCTGGGCTTCATGGTCAGTTCCATGCACGAGCATTTCACCGGCAACATGGTGGGCAACACGCCCATGGAGGTGGCCGACGGCTACTTCACGCTGCGGATACCCCAGTTGGATGACGACGCGTGGGCGCGGCTGACGGAGAGGATGGGACAGCCGGCGCTGGTGACGGACCCGCGGTTCACCGACGTGGCGGCGCGGCGGGAGAACAAGGCCGAGCTGGATCGGATTGTCCGGGACTGGGCCCGCACCCATACCCGGCAAGAGATCTGGGACGCCGTGCGCGACCTCGGCTACTTCGGCGCGCCAGTGCTGTCCAAGGCCGAGGTCCTGGACGACGCCCACATCAAGGCCCGGAATGCGTTCATCGAGCGCGACCATCCCTCCGCCGGACCTACCACGCTGCTGGCGCCGTGGATCCACATGTCGCAAACGCCCGCGTCCATCCGCGATGATGCCCCCGCCATCGGGCAGCACACCGACGAGGTGCTGGGGGGATTGCTGGGACTCACGGAGGCGGAACTGGTGGATCTGCGCGCGACCGGGATCATCCGGTGAAGGGTAGGGGCGACCGGCCGGTCGCCCCTACAGGGTTTACCGCGGCTTAGTACTGCATTCCCTAAATACGATGACATATTATTCTAGCATTTCAGGGACGGGTTCGGTAGGATTCTCTCCGAGGAGAGGAGGGATCCAATGCCCAAAAGCAGCCCGTTTGGGATTAGGCTTACGGAAGCGGAAAGGAGCATACTCGAAGCCAAGGCTCGGAGCTATACATCATCGTATATCGACGTGGTCCGAGCCAAGATGGTGCTCTACGCCGCTGAAGGGTTGCAGAACAAGGATATCGCAGCTCGACTGGATACCTCGGCGCAGATCGTGTCCAAGTGGCGTAAACGTTTCTTCGAGCACCGTCTGAATGGGCTCGAGGAAGCTCCGCGAAGAGGCCGGCCGCCTCGCTTTTCCCCCCGAGGTGGTGGTTGAGGTGAAGTCGCTGGCCTGTGAGTTGCCCCATACTTACGGCTTGCCGCTGTCGCGCTTCAGCATGGCGGAGATCCAAGGCGAGGTGATTCGCCGCGGTCTGGTGGCGTCGATTGGAGAGACCACCCTCTGGCGGTGGCTGTCGCAGGATGCGATTCGGCCGTGGCATCATCGCAGTTGGATCTTCCCCAGAGACCCGCAGTTTGCCAAGAAAGCCGGACCCATTTTGGATCTCTATGAAGGCGTCTGGGAAGGACAGCCCCTCGGGGACGGCGATTGCGTGTTGTCAACGGACGAAAAGACCAGCATTCAGGCACGGAGGAGGAAACATTCGACTCTACCGCCAGCATCACGCCGGGCCATGCGGGTCGAGCACGAATACCAGCGGCGTGGCGCGGTAGCCTATCTGGCGGCTTGGGATGTTCGCCGCGCCAAGATCTTTGGACGCTGTGAACACACTACCGGGATTGCCCCCTTTGAACGCCTGGTCTCCCAAGTCATGGCTCAGGAGCCTTACCGTTGCGCTCCTCGCGTCTTCTGGATCATGGACAACGGCTCCTCACATCGAGGACAAAGCAGTCATCGCCGGCTGACGGCCCAATGGCCCAACATCATCCCTCTGCACACTCCGGTCCATGCCAGTTGGTTGAACCAAGTGGAAATCTATTTCTCGGTCATTCAGAGGAAAGTGCTCTCGCCCAATGACTTTGAATCCACGGCCGACGTCACCGACCGCCTCCTGCGG
>JAJDTQ010000163.1 GCA_022827045.1 Candidatus Binatia bacterium | reverse complement strand
GTCCCTCTGGGCATCGAGAGCCCGGGCCATGGATTGAAGGCGTGGTACACGTCGCAAGGCGGCATCTGGACGCCGCATCTTTCCCCAAACCCCGCCCCGGAACATCAGCCGACGGGGAACGCTACATGGACGGGTGAATGGGCCGGTTACTACGGGTCCAGTCCGGCCGCCATCAGCACAGGTGCGGCGAACGTGACCGTGACACTAGGCACGGGCACCACCGAAGCGGACCTGACCCTCCAGGGCGTACCGACCCTCGGCACGCTGCAGTGGGACGACATGCCGGTCACGAACGGACGATTCATGGGCAGCACGACGGCCAACTCCAGCAATTACGACGCCGTGGGCCAGTTCGGCGACGTCAACCAGGCTGGTGTGGTCGGTCACGCCACGGGGTCGGATTTCCGGTCGGTGTTCTATGGAAACAAGGATTGACCAATTCGGGCTGAGTCCTACTCCCGGTTCAACTCGGCGATGTAGTCGCGCAGGCCCGCTTCCAGCTTGTACTCCGGCGCGTAGCCCAAATCGTTTCGGGCTCGGGTGATGTCCATTTGCGGCCGCTTGGGCGTGAGTGTGCCGCGGCGCAGGCTGACGCCGGGGAAAATCGCCCGGAGCGCCGCCTCCACGTCCTCCACGGTGGTGAGGGCGCCGCTGCCCAGGTTGTAGACGTCGTGGGGCAGCGGCCCTGTGTGCACGGCCCGGGCGATGCCGTCGGCAAGGTCCTTGACGTAGACGAAGTCCACGGTCTCGTAGGCGTTGAGCACGGCCTCCTCGCCGGCCATGGCGGCCCAGACGGCTTCCTGTACCGCCACGCCCGGGCCTCCGGCCACCGAGCGGTACCCGTAAACCCCGGCGAAGCGCAACAGCACCAGCTCGAAGGCCTGCTTGGCGGCGAAGGTCCGGAGCACGTGCTCGCAGGCCAGCTTGGATGAGTTATAGATCCGTCCGCGGCCGTCCACGGGCGAGTCTTCCCGGAGCAGCTCCGCGGGGTCCGCGTCCTGATACACCGCCTGGGTGCTGGCATGCACCAGCCGGCGCACGCCGGCGAGCCGGACCGCTTCCGCCACGTTCAGGGTGGCCACCAGGTTGACCTGGAATCCGGCGTAGAGGTTGGGGATGTTGTTTTCGCCCACGGACGCGGCCAGGTGGATGACGACCTCGGGCCGCACGGTCAGAAAGGCGTCCATCAAGGCCGCCAGATCGCAGATATCGCCGCGGATCAGCGGCAGGTCCTTGCCGGCGACGTGGCGGATGTAGTCCGGCTTGGCTACCACGTCGAAGAACGTGACTTCGTCCCCCCGCGAGCTCAGCTCCGCGGCCACGTGGGAGCCTATCAGTCCAGCTCCGGTGATCAGTACGCGCATGATTTCTCCTTTTGCCCTGCCCGCCTGGATTCCGGCCCCGTATCGGGGTACGGGGCATGTTCCGCCGGAATGACGGCGCGGGTCCCTTCGACATTTTCGCTGCAATCTACGTAGCAAAACACCGGCCCTCCCGTCCATTTGCGCCGCGCACGGTGGCGGGGGCCGCGCTTTCCATGCACCGCGAACCCTGTTACCCGTGACAGGTGGTCACGCCGGTTTCTTCACATCCCGCACACGCATCGCGCCGGATCTACTACGGCTGGTACATCGTCGCCGTCGGATTCATCGCCAACGTCACCTCCTCGTTCGCACTTGCCAGCACCCTGAGCATTTTCCTCAAACCGATGACGCTGGATCTGGGAGTGTCCCGCGGCGTCTTCTCGCTGCTGCGCTCGGGCGAGGGTCTCATCGGCGCTTTCATGGCGCCCTTCATCGGTCCGCTGGTGGACCGGCACGGCAGCCGGTGGCTCGTGACCGCGGGTGCGGTGGTGGCCGCCGTGGGCTATTTCATCCTCAGCCAGGTCGAGGTCTTCTGGCAGTTCGTCCTGGTGCGCTGGAGTTTCGTGACGGTGGGCGACGCCTTGCTGGGTTACATGGTGATCAACGTCATGATCGCCCGGTGGTTCGTCCGGAAACGCGGCCGGGCCATCGCCGTTTCCAGCATGGGCATCGGCTTCGCGAAGATCGTCATGCCGGTCCTTGTCGTGCCCCTGCTGGCCTGGCTGGGCTGGCGCCATACCTGGGCCGTGTTCGGCGCGTTGACCCTGGTGCTGATCGTCGCCCCGGCGCTGTTCTACATCCGGCGGTCACCCGAAGACATGGGCCTCGATCCGGACGGCTTGGATCCCGTGGCCGTGACGGAGGGAAATACGCCGCGGCCGCAGCCGTACGCCGCAAGCGAGGCCCGCATCTGGAGCCGGAAGGCGGGCCTGCGGACCCGGGCCTTCTGGTTGATCGTCGCGGTTTTCGGCGTGTCCGCGGTCGGCGTCACCGGCGTCAATCTGCACGTGTTCGCCTATGTCACGGACATCGGCTATTCGGATCTGCGCGCCGTCGGCGCCCTGAGCGTCATTGCTTCCACCCAACTTGGCTCGCCGCTCGTCTGGGGCCTGATCGCGGACCGCGTGGACGTGCGCTGGAGCACTCTGGCCAAGTTTCTGATTCAGGCCGCCGGTCTCGTCGTGGCCATCACCTCCGGCTCCCTGGCTCTCGTCTATGTCGGGTTCTTCTTTTACGGGGTGGGGCTCGGTGGTAACATGGTGCTGCAGGACGTGGTGTGGGCGCGGATCTTCGGGCGTCTGTCGATGGGCAAGATCCGGGGCCTGGGGATTCTCATGACCCACAGTTTCGCGGCCCTGGGGCCGCCGTTCTTCGGCTTTCTCTTCGACTGGACGGGCAGCTACACGGTTCCTTTCACTATCTTCGCCGTGACGCTCGTGATTTCCGGTTTCCTGAGCGTGTTCATCGTGGCCCCGCCCCGTGCGAGTAGCGCGTAACCGGAGCTGACTCGCAAACTCTGTATGGGAGCACCGCATGGTCATCGACGCCCACACCCACATCGTTCCCGAACAATTCCCTCCGGTGGGAGACCGCGCCGCGGGCGACCGCTGGCCCGCCATGGACCACACCGGGCCGGAGACGGCCAACGTCATGATAGCAGGCCGGAACTTCCGCACCGTTCTGGACCGTTGCTGGTCGGTGCCGCGGCGGCTTCGCGAGATGGCCGCCCCCGACTACGCCGTCGACCGGCAGGTGCTGTCGCCCATGCCGGAGCTGTTGGCCTACCGCTTGGAGCCTCGGGACGGACTGGACCTGGCGCGCTACCTGAACGAGGTGCTGATGCGCATGGTGGACGAGGCGCCGGACCGGTTCTACGCGCTGGGCTCGGTGCCGCTCCAGGACGTGGAGCTCGCCACCGCGGAGCTGGAGCGGGTCAAGTCCCTGGGCCTTCACGGGCTCGAGTTGCTGAGCAACGTCAACGGCAGGAGCCTGGGCGAGCCCGAGTTCCTGCCCTTCTTCACGGCAGCCGAGGAGCTGGACATCCCCGTCTTCGTACACGCCCAGCACGCCACCTTCATGGACCGGGTGACGGGCCCGCCGTTCATCGAGAACATCGTGGCGTTCCCGCTGGAAGGCGCGCTGGGCATCGCCAGCATGATCACCGGCGGCCTCATGGAGGCCTGCCCGGGGCTCAGGCTATGCTTCAGCCACGGCGGCGGCACCTTCACCCAGCTCCTGCCGCGCCTGGAGAACGCCTGGCACAAGAATCCCAACTTCCAGGCGCTCATGCCGAGGCAGCCCTCCGAGTACGCCCGCATGTTCTTCTACGACGACGTCTTCTTCGACAACCGCACGGTGCGCTACCTCATCGACACCGTGGGTGCGAGTCAGGTGGTCATCGGCTCGGACTATCCGTTCATGTTCCGGGACCAGTCGCCGGAGGACGAGTTCCACGACCTGGGACTCACCGCCGAGGAGCGGGAATCGGTGTCTTCCGGCAACTGCCTGCGGTTTCTCGGGCTGGAGGGTTGACGTTTGACCGCCGGCCTGCGGCCCGTGCCGTACAAGACGTGTGCCTTCAGAGGGGGTCGACATGGAATACCTCGTTCGCGGAAAGTTCGTCGTTACCATGCAGCCGAAGTACGGCACCCAGGGGGTGATCCGTGACGCCGCCGTGGTGGTGTCGGGCCGCGATATCGTCGAAGTGGGCCCGTACCGGGACCTCAAGGCCTCATACCCCACCACCGCCGTCGTCGGTTCCTCGCGCCACTGGGTGATCCCGGGCTTCGTCAACGCGCATCAGCACGGCAAGGGGCTCACGGACTTCCAGCTCGGGGGCAGGGACGACTGTTTCGAGATCTCACGGTTCGCGGCCGATCCACGTGGCGCCCTGGACCCGTACCTGGACGTCCTCTACGCGTGCAAGACCATGATCGAGTCGGGCATCACCATGTGCCTCCACTACAACTCCAGCCTCTCGCCGAAGACCTACGAA
>JAJDTQ010000046.1 GCA_022827045.1 Candidatus Binatia bacterium | reverse complement strand
CCGCCGCAGGGGACGCGTGAGTCGGCGGAACAGACCGATGGTCTGCCAGTGACCCAGCAACACCGTCTCGATCACCGAAATCGGGAAACTGCGGTCGATCTCTGCCTGCTGGGGCAGATAGGCAATATCGCTCTGGCGCAGACCGTTGCGTTCCAGTTGGCCATCAAGAGGCGCCAGGAGCCCCATCAGTCCCTTGAGCAAGGTGCTCTTGCCTGATCCATTGGGGCCGACCAGCGCCGTCAACGAACCGGCTGCAAAGCTGCCGGTCAGGTGATGTACAGCCGGATGGCGGTCGTAACCCAGGGTGACGTCGTGGAGGGAAAAGGCGGCTGTCATGGCAGCCACCCCATCGCCCAGGCCGCGACGACCCACAGCAGGGTCGTGAGGGTACCCGCCCAAACAAGTTGAACGGCCACACCACTGCCCAGAGGCGAGAGGGCACGTCCGAACCGCGTCTCTCCCGCGGAGCCATTGGTTCTGATCGGCCTACGCACAATCCTCTTTCTGATTTCAAATGCTACTGATAGTATAGTATCAATAATGGGGGTTGTATTATCAATAAGGAGGTTTGTCAACCACCCCTGTCCACGCATCCTCCTGCGACCCGCTCCATCTTCCCAACCGATTCGGTGACTTCCGGGAACGTTGAGCTGTCGCACGTCGTGCACCCGAGCGGTGCCCGCGCATTGACAAAAATCCGGCCGTTGGATAAATTTTACCGCTTGCCCAAACCAACGATCAGGAGGTCGTCCAATGGAGGAGAGAGAGGAACGAATGATAGCCTCTGTCTTGGATAAGGACCCGGAACTGCGTAAATACTATGAAGAACACCTCGAATACGAGAAGCGGTTGTTGGACCTGCATGACAGAGGCTACTTGTCGCCGGAAGAGGAGATGGAGAAGAAACGCATCCAGAAGCTGAAGCTCGTCGGCAAGGACAAGATCATGCAGATTCTCGACAAGTACAAGTCGGCGAGTTGAGGCGGGCTGGGGAGAGCCAGGAGAGGAACCATGAAGTTGAACGGGTCGGAAATATTTGTGGAGTCGCTCAAGCGCGAGGGAGTAAAGACGATCTTCGGCATTCCCGGCGGAGTGGTCCTCAAGCTGTTTGACGTCCTGCACCAGCAGAAGGACGTCGAGGTTATCCTGACCCGGCACGAGCAGGGCGCGATCCACATGGCCGAGGGCTATGGCAAGGCCACCGGCAAGGCGGGTGTCGCGCTGGTGACATCGGGTCCCGGCATGACCAACATCGTCACGGGCCTCCAGGACGCCATGATGGACTCGGTGCCGCTGGTGGCGTTCACCGGGCAGGTCCCCACCACCCTCATCGGCAACGACGCGTTCCAGGAGGCCGACAACATCGGCATCAGCCGGCCCTGCACCAAGCACAACGTCCTGGTGAAGGATGTCGCCGACCTCGCGGCCACCATCAAGGAAGCCTTCTACATCGCCAATACCGGCCGTCCCGGCCCGGTGCTGGTGGACATCCCCAAGGACGTGAGCACCGAATCCGCGGAGTTCCGTTATCCCGACAAGGTCGACATCCGGGGCTACCGCCCCACGGTGACCGGCAACCGCTACCAGATCAAGCAGGCGGCGGGGGAGATCCTGAAGGCCAAGCGGCCGGTCATCTACGTCGGCGGCGGGGCGATCTTCTCCGGCGCGGCCAACGAGGTCAGGGAGTTCGCGGATCTGACCCAGATCCCGGTGACCATGACAGTCATGGGGCTGGGGGCCTTTCCCGGGACCCATCCGCTGTGCATGGGCATGCTGGGCATGCACGGCACCTACTGCGCCAACATGGCCATGCACGAGGCCGACCTGCTGATCGCCGTGGGCGCGCGGTTCGACGACCGCGTAACCGGCAAGCTGTCGGAGTTCTCGCCCCGGGCCCGGGTCATCCATATCGACATCGACCCCACTTCCATCAAGAAGAACGTCCATGCGCACATTCCCATCGTCGGCGACGTGAAGACGGTGTTGCGGGAACTGGTGGGCGTGCTGAGCTCCATGGACGGCAATCCCGCCAGCGTCAAGGCGCAGCGGCGGCCGTGGCAGAAGCAGGTGAACGAGTGGTCCGCCCAGCATCCGCTCGCCTACCAGCAAGAGGGCAAGAAGGAGACCAAGCCGCAGTACGTCATCGAGAAGGCCTACGAGCTTACCAAGCACAAGGCCATCGTCGTCACCGACGTGGGTCAGCACCAGATGTGGGCGGCGCAGTACTTCAGGGGCGCCCAGCAGCGCACCTTCCTCACCTCGGGCGGGCTCGGCACCATGGGGTTCGGGTTCCCGGCGGCCATCGGCGCGCAGAAGGCGTACCCCAACAAGGCCGTGCTCTGCATTACCAGCGAGGGCAGCTTCCAGATGAACCTGCAGGAGCTGGCGGTGGCGGCGATCCACAAGCTGCCGGTCAAGATCATCCTGCTCAACAACCAGTTTCACGGCATGGTGCGGCAGTGGCAGGACCTGTTCTACGAGGGGCGCTACGCCTCCAGCGACCTCGGCGCCACCCCGGATTTCGTCAAGTTGGCGGAAGCCTACGGGATCCTCGGTCTTCACTCGGAAGGCCCGGCGGACGTGGAGTCGGTGTTGAAGGAGGGGCTCAAGCACAAGGGTCCGGTGTTGATGAACTTCGCCATCGACCGGTTCGAGAACTGCTATCCGATGATCCCGGCCGGCGGAGCGCATCATGAGATGGTGCTGGAAGATCCGCCGCACATGAAGACCGCGCCCAAGGGCTCGCGGAAAAAGGGAGAGGATGTGGACGCCGTCCTGCCGGCGTAAGGGGTTGGCGGATGGAACACATCATCTCGGTCCTGGTCGAAAACAAGGCGGGTGTGCTCGCGCGCGTGGCCGGCCTGTTCAGCGCGCGGAACTACAACATCGAGAGTCTCTCGGTGGCGCCCACTCCGGATTCCACCATCTCCATGATCACGGTCGTGACCTCCGGTGACGAGATCATCATCGAGCAGATCATGAAGCAGCTCAACAAGGTCATCGAGGTTCTCAAGGTCGTCGACCTGACCGAAGAGGACCACATCGACCGGGAAACGGCGCTCGTCAAGATCCAGGCCAAGCAGGCGAACCGGGACGAGGCCATCCGGATCGCGCAGATCTTCCGCGCCAAAATCGTCGATTCGACGCCGCAGACCTACACCATCGAGGTGTCGGGAGATTCCGCCAAGATCCAGGCGGTGATCGGTCTGTTGAAGCCCATGGGCATCAAGGAGATCGTCCGCACCGGCCGGATCGCCATCGCACGGGAATCCGCGTAGGCCCTCACCCGGCCTCCCGCCACCCTCTCCCAGAGGGAGAGGGGACGAATTGGCCCTCCCTTGGGAGAGGGTAAATCTGCCCCCCCCTCTCCCTCTGGGAGAGGGTCGGGGTGAGGGCGCGTCGGGACAAGCGCCGCTGGTTAGCTCATAACAGGGAGGTTCAACATGCAGGTCTACTATGACCAGGACGCGGACCTGAGCCGTGTCCGCGATCGCAAGGTCACCGTGCTCGGCTATGGCAGCCAGGGGCACGCGCACGCCACCAATCTGCGCGACTCCGGCGTGGACGTGGTGGTGGGACTGCGCCGCGACAGCGCCTCCTGGGCCAAGGCGGCGGACGCCGGCCTGACGGTGATGGAGACGGCGGAGGCGGTGCGGGCCGGGGACGTGGTCATGGTCCTGCTGCCGGACGAGCTCCAGGGAGACGTCTACCGGGAGGACATCCAGCCCGGCCTCGAGCCCGGGAACTACCTGGCCTTCGGACACGGCTTCAACATCCACTTCAAACGGGTGGTGCCCCCCGAGGACGTCAACGTCTTCATGGTGGCGCCCAAGGGTCCGGGCCATCTGGTGCGAAGCGAGTTCGAGCGCGGCAGAGGGGTGCCGTGCCTGCTGGCCATCCACCAGGACCCGTCCAAGGACACCCAGCCCGTCGGGCTGGCCTACGCCGCGGCCATCGGCGGCGCCCGCGCGGCGGTCATCGAGACCACCTTCAAGGACGAGACCGAGACCGATCTGTTCGGCGAGCAGACGGTGCTCTGCGGCGGCCTCACCTCGCTGATCCAGGCGGGCTACGAAACCCTGGTGGAGGCGGGTTACCCGCCGGAGATGGCTTATTTCGAGTGCTGTCACGAGGTCAAGCTGATCGTCGACCTGATCTACGAGGGCGGCCTGGCCAACATGCGCTACTCCGTGAGCAACACCGCGGAGTACGGCGACCTCACCCGCGGGAGGCGCATCGTCGGCGACGACACGCGCAAGATCATGAAGGATATCCTGGCGGACATCCAGTCGGGCAGGTTCGCCGACGAGTGGATGAACGAGCACCGCTCCGGATCGCCCAACTTCAACGAGCTGCGGCAGGCGTCGCGGAGCCATCCCATCGAGCAGGTGGGCGAGCAGCTCCGCTCGATGATGCCGTGGCTGGCCGAGAACCGGCTCGTGGACAAGAGCAAGAATTAATCCGGGAGCACTGCCATCAGGATCGCAAGGGAAGGCCATCGGTTCGTTTTCGCCGCGCTGGGACTGGCCGCCGCGGCCATGGCCGTGGGCTGGTTCGCGGCCGGAACGGCGTTGCTGGTGGCGGCGGCGGCCGTGGCGGCCTTCTTCCGCGATCCGGAGCGGGTGCCCCCGGACGCGGAAGGGGTGGTCGTGTCGCCCGCGGACGGCAAGGTCGTGGAGGTCGGCGAGCCCTCGGACGCCGAAGGACGCCGGCTGAGCATTTTTCTTTCGCCCCTGGACGTGCACATCAACCGGGCCCCCATGAACGGAAGGGTGTCGGACGTGAGCTACCGGGCGGGCCATTTCTTCGCCGCGTACAAGGGCAAGGCGTCGGAGGAGAACGAGCGCAACGCCGTCGAGCTTCTCGACGAAGCCGGAAGGAGGCTTCGCATCGTGCAGATCGCCGGCTTTCTCGCGCGCCGGATCGTCTGCTACGTCAATCCCGGAGACTCGTTGCGGAAAGGCCAGCGTTTCGGCATGATCATGTTCGGCTCCCGGGTGGACCTTCACCTGCCCGGAGACGCCGAGATCGAAGTCGCTCCCGGCCAGCGCGTCCGCGGCGGGGAAACGATCGTGGCCAGGTTCTGACGTGGAACGTTCCGAAAACAAGGACACGAAGGACACTCCGTTCCGGAAGGTCCGGCTGATCCCGCGGGGAAAGGGCAGGCGAAATCGCCCACGGAGGGGTTCGGCCAACCGGCTGCGGCGCGGCATCTTTCTTCTGCCCAGCCTGTTCACGGCGGGCAATCTTTTCTGTGGAATCTTCGCGATTCTCTTCGCCTTCAAGGGCGAGTTCCACCACGCCGCCGTGTTGATCCTGGCCGCGCTTCTGCTGGACGGTTTGGACGGTACCGTGGCGCGGCTTACCCATACGAGCAGTCAGTTCGGCATCGAGTTCGATTCACTGGCCGACGTGGTCTCGTTCGGCGTGGCGCCGGCGGTGCTGATGTACGTCTTCGCGCTGGCGCCGTGGGAAACCTGGGGCGGCCTCGGGCCGGCGCTGTTCGCCGTGTGCGGCGCGTTGCGCCTGGCGCGCTTCAATGTCCAGACCTCGGCCGTGGAGAAGAGCTACTTCACCGGGCTGCCCATCCCGGCGGCCGCGACCATGATCGCCGCCACCATCTTCATGTATTCCATGCTTGGGCTCGAGGACACCGCCGGCAAGCCCGTGGTCTTCACCGTCATCGCCTGCGCGCTGGCGGGCCTGATGGTGAGCAACTTCCGTTATCTGAGCCTCAAGCAGCATCACCTGAAGAAGCGCAGCACCATTTGGTTGTTGCTTTCCGCGCTGGCAGTCATTATACTGACCATCGCTATGTGGCAGATCGTGCTGTTCTCGGCGTTATTAACGTACACCCTATCGGGTCCCCTGTTATGGCTGCTCGCCATGCGGAAGCGACGGAGGGAAGAGCAGGCGCTGCTACAAGCCTGATCAAAGCACACCTCACTTGCTTGACCGAAACTCCCGCCGGGCCTCCAGCGGGAGTTTCTTTTTTTTGAGGAGGAAGACCATGGGCTCCAGGAACATCGTGAACATTTTCGATACGACCCTCAGGGACGGCGAGCAGTCGCCCGGGGCCAGCATGAACATCGACGAGAAGGTCCTCATCGCGCGTCAGCTCGACAAGCTTGGGGTGGACGTGATCGAGGCCGGCTTCGCCGCGTCGTCGCCGGGTGACTTCGAGTCGGTGGTGCAGGTGTGCAAGGCGGTCAAGCGGCCCATCGTCCTGAGTCTGGCCAGGGCGCAGCACGGCGACATCCGCAAGGCCGTCAAGGCGGTGGAAGGAGCGCGCAAGCCCGGGCTCCATACCTTCATCGCCACCTCCGACATCCACATGAAGCACAAGCTCCGCATGTCCCGGGACGAGGTGATGGAATCCGTGGGTACGGCCGTGGCCTACGCCAGAAGGTATCTCGACTACGTGGAGTTCTCGGCCGAGGATGCCTCGCGCAGCGACCGGGACTTCCTGGTGGAGGTGTTCAGCGAGGCCATCCGGGCGGGAGCGAAGACCCTCAACATCCCGGACACCACCGGCTACGCCATCCCGTCGGAGTTCGGCGAGCTGGTGCGGTACCTGATCGACAACACCGAGGGCTCGGAGAAGGTTACCTGGAGCGCCCACTGCCACAACGACCTGGGCCTCGCCGTGGCCAACTCCCTGGCGGCCGTGGCCAACGGGGCGCGGCAGGTGGAGTGTACCGTGAACGGCATCGGCGAGCGCGCCGGCAACACCTCGCTGGAAGAGGTGGTGATGGCCCTGAAGACGCGCCAGCCGGTATTCAATCTCGACACGCGCGTCCATACCGAGCAGATCTATCCCACCTCGCGGCTGCTGTCCCAGGTCACCGGCATCACCGTGCCCCTCAACAAGCCCATCGTCGGCGACAACGCCTTCGCCCACGAGGCCGGGATCCATCAGGACGGCGTGCTCAAGCAGAAGCTCACCTACGAGATCATGAAGCCCGAGACCGTGGGCATAACGGGCAACCGGCTGGTCATGGGCAAGCACTCCGGCCGGCACGCCTTCGGCGAGAGGCTGCAGCAACTCGGGTTCTCGCTCAACAAGGACGAGGTCAACCGCGCCTTCGAGCGCTTCAAGGAGCTCGCCGACAAGAAGAAGGAGGTGTTCGACGAGGACATCGAGGCGCTGGTGGCGGACGAGGTCTTGAGGATACCTAGCCAGCCGGACCGCTACGAGCTGGTGTACATGAACATCGCGTCGAGCTCGTCGGCGGTGCCGTCGGCGACCGTGCGCATGCGCGTCGACGGCGAGGAGAAGATGGCCCACGACACGGGTGACGGGGTGGTGGATGCGTGCTATAAAGCCATCGCCAAGATCTCCGGCAGCCGCGCCCAGCTGCGGCGCTACTCGGTTTCCAGCGTCACCGCCGGCACCGACGCCCAGGGCGAGGTGTCGTGCATGCTCCAGGAAAAGGACGTCAACATCTCCGGGAAAGGTTCCCACACGGATATCATCATGGCGAGTGCGCTGGCGTACGTGAACGCTCTCAACCGTCTGGAGTATCGCAAGCGCCACCGTCAGGCTTCGGTAGAGGGGGGTCCATGAGTCACAAGGTAACGGTGCTTCCGGGCGACGGCATCGGCCCGGAAGTGGTGGCGGAAGCCATGGCGGTGTTGAGTCAGGCAGGCGACATTTTCGGCTTCGCCGTCGACGTGGAGGAGGGGCTGGTGGGCGGCGCGTCCATCGATGCCCACGGGAAACCCTTGACCGACGAGGTTCTGGCCATGGCCAAGTCCAGCGACGCGGTGGTGCTGGGAGCCATGGGCGGACCCAAGTGGGACGGGTTGGACTACTCCATCCGTCCGGAACGGGCTCTGCTGGCGTTGCGCCAGGAGCTGGGGCTGTTCGCCAACCTGCGCCCGGTCAAGCTGTTCGCGCCCTTGGCGCGGGCCTCGACCCTCAAGCCCGAGGTGGTGGAGGGGACGGATCTCGTGGTCGTGCGCGAATTGACCGGCGGCATCTACTTCGGGCAGCCCAAGGGCGTCACCACCGAGCCCGACGGCAGCGAACGGGGCGTCAACACCCTCGTCTACACCACTCCGGAGATCGAACGCATCGCCCGGGTGGCCTTCGACGCCGCCCGCAGGCGGCGGGGCCGGGTGACCTCGGTGGACAAGGCCAACGTGCTGGAATCCACCGAGCTGTGGCGCAAGGTGGTGACGCGCGTCCGCGACCAGGAGGGTTACGGCGACGTGGAGCTCGATCACGTGCTGGTGGACAACTGCGCCATGCAGCTCATCCGCGACCCCAGGCAGTTCGACGTCATCGTCACCACCAACATGTTCGGCGACATCCTGAGCGACGAGGCCGCCATGCTCACCGGCTCCATCGGCATGCTGCCGTCGGCCAGCCTCGGCGGCAAGGTAGGCATGTACGAGCCGGTGCACGGCAGCGCCCCGGACATCGCCGGCCAGGACAAGGCCAACCCGCTGGCCACCATCCTGACGGTGGCGCTGATGCTGCGTCATTCGTTCGACCAGGGCGCCGCCGCGGACTGCATCGAGCAGGCGGTGGAGCGGGTGCTGGAGACGGGTTGCCGCACGCTCGACATCGCCGAGGGCGAGGCCGCCGTGGTGGGCTGCAAGGAAATGGGCGAGCGCGTGCGGCAGGAGATCGCCGCCAGCCAGGCGGCGTGACGTGAACATGATGCGCAAGGAGAAGTACAACGTCGCCGTGGTGGGAGCCACGGGAGCGGTGGGCGAGGAGTTGCGGAAGATCCTCGAGGAGCGGCAGTTCCCGGTGGACACCCTCCGGTTGCTGGCCTCGGAGCGGTCCGCCGGTCAGCGCCTCGATTTCTGCGGCACACAGATTCCGGTGGAGGTGCTGGACGACGATTCTTTCGAGGACACCGATATAGCGCTCTTCTCGGCGGGAGGATCCGTGAGCGCCCGCTACGCCCAGGCGGCCGTCGACGCGGGCGCCGTGGTCATCGACAACACCAGCTGTTTCCGCATGGACGACGACGTCCCGCTGGTGGTTCCGGAGGTCAACGCCGGCAAGATCGCCGAGCACGCGCACCGGGGCATCATCGCCAACCCCAACTGCTCCACCATCCAGATGGTGGTGGCGCTGAAGCCGTTGTACGACGCCGCCGGCATCAGCCGCATCGTGGTGTCCACCTACCAGTCGGTTTCCGGGGCCGGGCGGCGGGCCATGGAAGAGCTCGGCAAGCAGACCGCCGCGCTCTTCAACAGCCGCGACGTGGAGTGCGAGCAGTTCCCGCACCAGATCGCGTTCAACTGCATCCCGCACATCGACACCTTTCTGCCCAACGGCTACACCAAGGAAGAGGTAAAGATGGTCCAGGAGACGCGCAAGATCCTGGACGACCCGGAGATCCGCATCACTGCCACCACTGTGCGCGTGCCGGTCTTCTGCAGCCACTCCGAGTCCATCAACGTCGAGACCCGGAGCAAGCTCTCGGCCGCCGACGTCCGCGCCATCCTCCGGGAGGCTCCCGGCGTGCTGCTCCAGGACGACCCCACGAACAACGATTACCCGCTGGCCACCGAGGCGGCGGGCAAGGACGCCACCTACGTCGGGCGAATCCGCGAGGACGATTCCGTGGAGAACGGCATCAACCTGTGGGTCGTCGCGGACAACCTGCGCAAAGGCGCGGCCCTGAACGCGGTGCAGATCGCCGAGATCCTGATCCGGGACTACCACTGACGTTCATGAACGTCAGACTGACCCTCGAGTACGACGGCACCGAATACCGCGGCTGGCAGGTCCAGTCCGGCGGGCCGACCATCCAGGGAGTCCTGGAGGAAGCCCTTGCCGTGCTGCTGAAACGGAAGGTGCGCGTCCGGGGTTCCGGACGGACCGACGCGGGCGTTCATGCGTTGGGCCAGGTGGCCGATTTCCAGTGTCCCGACGGCCGCGACCTCGCGCAGCTCCAGCGCAGCCTCAACGCTCTCACCCCGGACGACATCACGGTGAAGGCCGCGGAGGAGGCGGCCTCCTCCTTCGACGCCCGAAGGGATGCGACGAGGCGGGTCTACGAGTACCGGCTCTGGAACCACCCCTGGCGTTCGGTCTTCAACGATCGTTACTCCTGGCACGTCCCGAGACCTCTGCGCGTGGATGCCATGAGTGAGGCTTTGGCCGCGCTGGAAGGCGAGCACGACTTCTCGTGCTTCCGCGCCGCCGGCTGCGGCGCGGCCACCGCGGTCCGCCGCATCTACCGGAACGAGCTTTACCGGTGGGAGGACCACCGGGTTTACCGTATCGAGGCCACGGGCTATCTGCGGCACATGGTGCGCAACATCGTCGGCACGCTGGTGCAGATCGGGCTGGGCGAGCGGAGTCCGGGCGACCTTCCGGCGCTTATCGACAGCCGCGACCGCACGCTGGCCGGTCCCACCGCGCCGGCCCGGGGCCTGTTCCTCGTGAACGTAGCCTACGAGTAAACACCCCTCCCGGCCGGCCTTCGCTTGAATTACCCAAGGTCGCTGGCTATCATTCCCGCCGAGGAGAAACCGACCCATGTCCGAACGTACACTTTATGACAAGGTCTGGGACAGCCACGCGGTAACGACGCTGTCCACCGGACAGACCCAGCTCTTCATCGGATTGCATCTGGTCCATGAGGTCACCACACCGCAGGCGTTCGACATGATGCGGGAACGCGGCCTCTCCATCGCTTATCCCGAGCGGACTTTCGCCACCGCCGATCACATCATACCCACGGACACCCAGGTCCGGCCCTTCGCGGACGAGCAGGCCGAGGCGATGATGGCGGCGTTGGAAAGGAACGTCCGCGACTTCGACATCGAGTTCTACGGCTTGGGGAGCGACCGGCAGGGCATCGTCCACGTCATCGGCCCGCAACTCGGCCTGACCCAGCCGGGAATGACCCTGGCCTGCGGCGACAGCCACACCAGCACCCACGGAGCTTTCGGGACCCTGGCCTTCGGCATCGGCACCAGCCAGGTCCGTGACGTGCTGGCCACCCAGACCCTGTCCATGGACCGGCTCAATGTCCGACGCATCAACGTCAACGGCAGCCTCCCCCTCGGGGTGCACGCCAAGGACGTGATCCTGACCATCATCCGGACCCTCGGGGTCGGCGGCGGCAAGGGATTCGCCTACGAATACGGCGGCGCCGTGCTGGACGCCATGAACATGGACGAGCGCATGACCGTCTGCAACATGAGCATCGAGGGTGGCGCGCTGGTGGGCTACGTCAACCCCGACGACACCACCTACGAGTACCTGCTGGGGCGGCCGTTCGCGCCCAAGGGCGAGGCCTTCGACCGCGCGGTGGCGTACTGGCGCTCGATGGCGTCGGACCCGGACGCCGGCTACGACGACGTGGTGGACATCGACGGCTCGGCCATCGAACCCACGGTCACCTGGGGCATCAATCCCGGGCAGGCGGTGGGCGTGCTGGAGAACATGCCCCGCCCCGAAGAGCTGAAAGACCCCAAGACCGTGGAGAAGGCCTACCAGCACATGGGCTGGACGCCGGGGGCGCCGATCCTCGGCACGCCCATCGACGTGGCCTTCATCGGTTCCTGCACCAACTCGCGGTTCTCGGATCTGGTGGCCGCGGCGCGGGTCGCCAAGGGGGGGCAGGTATCCTCCGGCGTGCGCGCCCTGGTGGTGCCCGGCTCCGTGGAGGTGAAGAAACAGGCGGAGGCGGCGGGGCTCGACCGGGTGTTCACCGAGGCCGGCTTTCAGTGGCGGGAGGCCGGGTGCTCCATGTGTCTGGCCATGAACCCCGACAAGCTCCAGGGCCGGGAGGTGTGCGCGTCGTCGTCCAACCGCAATTTCATCGGCCGCCAGGGGAGTCCGGAAGGGCGGACCCTGCTGATGAGCCCCGCCATGGTGGCCGCGGCCGCCCTCAACGGCAAGGTCGTGGACGTGCGGGATTACAACTGATCGAGGGTTCCATGAGCGAGATCAAGCAGGTAAGCGGCAGGGCGGTGGTGGTGCGGGGGCACGATATCGACACCGATCGGATCGTTCCCGCCCGCTACCTCAAGGAGATCACCTTTAGCCGCATGGGCGAGTACCCGTTCTTCGACGAACGCTACGATTCGGACGGCAACCCGGTGGACCATCCCTTCAACGAAGCCCGTTTTCAGGGCGCCGAGGTGCTGGTGGTGAACCGCAACTTCGGCTGCGGCTCGTCGCGGGAGCACGCCCCGCAGGCCCTCTACCGCTGGGGTATCCGGGCCATCATCGGCGAGTCCTTCGGCCCCATCTTCGCCGGCAGCAGCGTGCTGCTGGGCATGCCCACGGTGATGGTTTCGTCCGAGGATATCGGGAAGCTGATGACGCTGGTGGAGTCCGACCCCCAGGCGGAGTTCACGGTGGATCTCGACGCCAAGAAGGTCCGTCTGCCCGACGGCAGCGACATGGACCTCGACATCAGCGACGGCCACCGCAACGCCCTGACCAAGGGCTCGTGGGACTCCACCGCGCTCTTGCTCGGCAACATGTCCGAGGTGGGCAAGACCGCGGAGAAGCTGCCCTACACCAAGAACTTCGAGGACCCCGCGCCGCTGTAGACGCCGCTACCCCTGCACCTGCGGCAGCACCTTCTCGACGAACGCATCCAGTTGCGCAAGGTCCGAGATGGCGAGGCCGATGATCAGGGTCTGGAGGCCGCCGGCGAAGATCCGGTTGACGCCGTCGGCGCAGGCGTCGGCGCTCCCCACCAGCATGTACTTCTCAACGTCCATGCGCACCTTGCCGTAGTAGCGGATGAGGTAGTTCTCGCACGCCTCCACCGCCTTGCTCTTGTCGTCGTCGATGGCGATGA
>JAJDTQ010000041.1 GCA_022827045.1 Candidatus Binatia bacterium | reverse complement strand
ACTTCCGCCACGGCCTCGTGGCCGAAGTGCTGGACCACCTGGTCCAGGGCCGAGGGCACCGGCGGCAGGGAGGCGAGCTGCTCCAGCAGCGCGTCCCGTTGCGCGAGGGCCTCCTGGCAGAGGACCGGATGGCCCTCGGCGTCGACCGCGGGGCGGCTCATGAGGTTCCCGTCGGCGTCGGTGTAGGGTTCCTGAAGCTGCACGGGAAAGGCGTGGGCCAGGAAGTCGAGGACGGCCTCGCGGGGCGTCAGGTCGATGCCGAGATCGTCCCATTCGGACGCCGGTATTTCCGCGATGCGCCGCTCCATGAGCGCCTCGCCCGTGGACACGAGCTGGATCACGGCCGAACGACCGGCGTCGAGATCGGCCTCTATGGCGCGGATCAGCGAGGGGCACTTCATCGCCGTCAACAGATGGCCGAAGAAGCGCTGCTTGGTGCTCTCGAAGGCGCTCAGCGCGGCCGACTTCGCGTTCTTGTTGAGAGTGGAATCTCCCTGCATGATGCCCGTGGCCTCGAGCGCCGCTTCGATGTTGGCGTGAATGACCTTGAACGCGCCGGCATAGGCATCGTAAATGCGCCGTTGCTCCTCCGAGAGCTCGTGCACCAGGATGTCCACCTCGACGCCGTGATAGGCCAGTGCGCGGGCCTGATACAGGCCGAGCGCCTTCAGATCCCTCGCGACCACCTCCATGGCGGCGACGCCGCCGGCTTCCATGGCCGACACGAAGTCGGTCCGGGTCTCGAACGGCGTCTCGCCGGCTGCCCACAGCCCGAGGCGGCCGGCGTAGGCCAGTCCGGGCACGGTGGTGGCGCCGGTGGCCGACACGTAGGTGATCCGCGCGTCCGGCAGCGCGTTCTGCAAGCGCAGGCCGGCGCGGCCCTGGGCGGATGGCTTCACGTCGCCGCGCGCGCCCTTGCCGCCGGCCGCGTTGGCCATGGCATGGGCCTCGTCGAAGACGATGGCGCCATCGAAGGCGTGGCGGTCGTCCTCGTCGGGTCCCCCGGCGAGCCAGCCCACGATCTGGTCGAGCCGCGAGGGGCGGCCCTGGCGGGACGGCGAACGCAGCGTGGCATAGGTCGTGAAGAGGATGCCGGTGGAGAAGGGGATCTCGTCCCCCTGGCGGAAGTTCCCGAGCGGGACCACGTCGTCCTCGCGTCCGCCCAGCGCGGTCCAGTCGCGGCGGGCGTCCTCCAGGAGCTTGTCCGACTGGCTCAGCCAAAGCGCGCGTTTCCGGCCGCGGAGCCAGCCGTCGAGGATGACGGCCGCGACCTGGCGTCCCTTGCCGCAGCCCGTGCCGTCGCCCAGCATCCAGCCCCGGCGGAAGCGTACCGGCGCCGACAGCGTCTCGCCTTCGTCCGTGAGGGCAGCCTCGCCTTGGTCGTCGTCGCCACAACGCTGGACGGTCTCCCAGCCGGAGCCGATGCGGTAGCTCGCCGCGAGATGGCCCTCGTGGGCCTGGCCCGCCAGCACGACGCTTTCGAGCTGGGCATCGGACAGGAGACCGTCCGCGACGATGCGTTCCGGCAGCATGGGGCGGTAGGACGGCGCCGGGTGCGGGACGGCGGCCATTGCAGCGGACTGCACTAGGGGCGTCGGATGCGCTACCGCTTCCGGAACCTGGAAGGCGCCAGGCCTCCAGGGCTCATAGGGTCCGGAGGTGGCGTTGTCGGCGTCTGTGGCTGGATCCGTCGGGCCGGTCTCGACAGTGAGTTTGGACACGGCTCCCCAGTCATGGGCCGGCGCGGATGCAGGCGGTGCGGCGTTCGCTGTGTTTTTTCGCTTCGAGGGGCTTGGCGTGGCCGTGTTGCCGAAGAGGTCCCGGCCGGGTGCGCCCGTGATGGTGCGGACTTCCACCGGCATGCGGGGCGGAACCCGGGCGATGACGGCGTCGAGCAGCTCGGCGGCGGTTGCGGCGCGGGCGCCGGGATCGACGTCGATGCCGGCCTGGTCCGTGCGGTCGAGCACGGTGAGCCTGGTGTCGAAGCCGGTACCCCGGCGCGCGTAGACGCGGCCGTCGACGGCCATGGTGAACACGACCCGGGCGGGCGGATCGAGGCGCCCGAACGCGCGGTTCCAGTCGGAATCGCCCGGAACGCACTTGGCGGAGGTGACGGCCGCGAGCCGGCCTCCCGGCGGCAGCATGGAGAAAGCGGAGCTCAGGTGCCGGAGGTCGGCGTCGTGGCGGATGCGGTGGACGCCCGGGGTCGCCGAGAACGGCGGGTTCATGATGACAACGGTAGGCCGGGCGCCGGGCAAGCGGTCGGCGATGTTCTCGGCGTTCACGGCGGTGACCAGAGTTTCGGGGAACAGCCGGCACAACAACGCGCAGCGGGTTTCCGCGATCTCGTTCAGATGGAGGTTCCCGGCCCCGTTTCCGAGCGCGCATTCCGCCATCACCGCCAGCATTCCGGTGCCGGCGGAGGGCTCCAGCACGACGTCGCCGGGCCGGATCGCCGCTGCCCGAAGGGCTGCATAGGCGAGCGGTAGTGGCGTGGAAAACTGCTGCAGGCGGATCTGCTCTTCCGACCGCTTCGTGTGGGAGGGTTCCAGGGCGGCCACGGCCTCCAGCATCCTGAGCATGGCGAACGGTCCGTCCGGACCGGCGCCGGCGTGGCGGCGCATGGTCCGGCCATGGCGGCGGATGAACAGCACGACCGCGGCCTCTGCGGCCTCGTAGGCGTCCTTCCAGACCCAGCCGCCCCGGGCATCCGTGGCGCCGAAGGCTCGCGTCATGGCGTCCCGGAGGGTTGCGGCGTCGAGCGCCCGGCCGGCTTCCAGGACCGGCAAGAGGGCTTTGGCCGCGGTGAACAGCGAGTCATCGGCGCAAGGACGGGGATTCAGGGTGGCTGGCCGGGCCGGAAGCGTGGTGGGGACCGGGACGCGCACGGATGTGTCCGGTGCGGTGTGTGCGTCGAGCATGGATGTCTCCCTCCTGGAATGTGTGGAAGCGCCGGGGTGCGGCAGACGCTCAGCAACCGGCCGTTGAATGGCCGGCGGTATGTACGCGTTTGCACCCTTCCATGTGGAACCGCTTGCAAGGCCGACATCGGGAAGTCAGAGCAGGCCCTCCCTGCTGAAGCTGAAGAAGCGGCCGTGGCCGCATACGACGTGGTCATGAACCCGGACTCCCATCACCTCGCCCACCTGCCGCAGACGGTGGGTGATCTCCACGTCCTCGCGAGAAGGGGCAGGATCTCCGCTAGGATGTCCGTGCACGAATATGACCGAGGCGGCGCTCTCCCGGATGACGGGGCGGAACGCCTCGCGTGGGTGAACAACGGCGGAGGTTAGACTGCCGGTGGAGACCCGGTGATGACGGATGAGCCTGTTGCGGTTGTCCATCATCAGCACGTCGAAGTGTTCGCGGTACTCGTTCACGTACCGGGGCCGCATGTAGCGGTAGGCCTCCTCGGGAGTGCTGAGCGTCGGAGCGTTCTCGTGCAGGCAGGCTTCGGCTTCGAGCAGTTGCCGGCCCATCTCGAACGCCGCCTTGACCCTGCGGGCCTGCGCCGGGGTGAGTCCTTGCCGCCGCAGTTCCCGAATCGTCATCGAATCGAGGTCGAGCAGGGAGAGGCCCGCGAGCCTGGTTGTCCGTTCCGGGCCGATCAGTTCCTCCATCGGGTTCGTGCTTTCCATGCACGGTCTCCTTGTGGTCGGGATGAATGGTGAAGCAGGCAACGGCCGCTCCCGCGCCTCGGCTGCTCGCCGCCTGGAAACAGCGAGTCCCGGCTCCGGGTGGCGCGGAGCAATCTTGCGGGGAAAGAGTGGAAAACCGGCCGCGGCAAGCGCGTTGCGGCGGCCGACAGGCTCAGGTTGCGGTTTCGGCGGGATCGCCCAGGGTTACCCGGACGTCGGGGCGGGCGATGGAGATCTCCACCTTGCGGCCGTGCGGGACCAGCCAGAACAAGTCCCGGCGGACAGCCTCGGCAATGGAGAGCACGAGCGCGGAGTCCTCGCTGCACAGGAGCCTGGTGGCGACGTGGAGCGCCTCTTCGTCGAACCGAACGGCCTGGGTCTCGCGGCTGTCGGCGTCGGCATCGTCGGAGCTTGAGAAGAAGCCCACGCGCAGCAGCTCGGCGAGGCGGTGCGGCTCCAGGGCGCTGTCTTTGGTCACCAGCGGCAGCGCCTCGCCCACCCAGCTCCAGGCCTCGCCCGCGAAGGCGAGGTCGGCGGGAAGATCGAAGGTGCGGTCCCGGCCGTTCGCGGGTTTGACGGCAAGCATCATGCGGATCGCGTCGGGACGCGCAGGCAGAGGCGCAACGGCCGGCCCCATCCGTGCGGGCGCGGGGAACCTGTCCAGCGGCCACGCCCTGCCGTTGGTGGTGACCTCGGTGTCGATGCCCGTGACGCGGTCGAGCCCGTCGTACCAGCCGTAGCCTTCGAGGCGCCTGTCGGCCTCGAAGAGCCTCTTGGCGACGCCCGTTCTCTCGGCGGCGCGCCACAGCGCCTGGGCCTCGGGCGGTTCGGGGTCGCAGGCCATCACCAGGGCATCGCCGCCAACCGGCGCGGGCCTGGGCGGCTCCCGCCAGTCGTCGACGTCGGCGATGGCGGGCCGCCAGGGGCGGAGGATTTGGACTGGCGGCGCGAGTTCGATCCCGGCCGCGCGGGCCCGCGTCCAGTCTGCAAATGCCGGACGCGGGTCGGGATCGGCCTTCATGGCCCGGTAGATGGCGAGGCGCGCCCCCTCGCGCATGCCAGCGATGAACGAGTTCTCGACAACCTCCTTGCGGGCGGGCAGCACCAGTTCGAGGCCGGGACAGTCCACGACGTCGGCGCGGACGGACCAGACGCCGCCATGAACGGTTTCCACCGTGGGCAGCCGTGCGGGCACGGTCAGCCCGAAGAAGTTCAGGTCGGGCTCGAAGGAACCGCGCCAGCGGTCCCGGAAGACGCCGAACACGAGGCCGTTCCAGCCCTCGGCATGGACGGCGCCGTCGAGGAAAGCCAGGTGTTCGAGAGTGACGGGTTCGGTTCCCGGAACGCCCTCGATCACGACCGGCAAAGGATAGTGGCGCGCCGCGTTGGCGATGGCGGCGTGGACTGCATCGGCGGATTCCGTCGCATGGAACCGGACGGAGGTGCCGGACGGGTGCGGCGCGGCGTCGTCGTGGCGGACCCGGGCGTCGCTCCGGCCCGTGAAGTGTTCCGGCTGAAGGTCCACGGACCAGCCGTGTCCGGCATGGCCGTCCGGCGTGCGTGGCCGCGACGTGATCCGGCAGCCGCGTTGCGCGAGGCTGAGGATTCCCATGCCAGCCGCGTCCTCGCGGGCGACAATATCGTCGGTCCAACCGTTCTCCCCGAAGCTCAGGAGGACCGCGGGGTCTTCGATGCCGGTGCCGTCGTCGGTGACGGTCACCGTCAGGCGCGTCTCCGATGGCTCGGCGGCTGTGCCCACGGTGACGCGGACGCGGGTGGCGCCGCTGCGGCGTGAGTTCTGAAGCGCCTCGACGAAGGCGTCTGTGAGGGTCGATGCAAAGAACCGTGTGACGCGCTTCAGCGCGCCTTCGTGGACCCGGACGTGGATCGTCGCGCCGGGAGGAATGGCGGAGTGTGTCATGCGCGGCCTCCATGATGGATGGGAAAACGAAAACGCCCCGCCCGGCGGTGTGCCGGACGGGGCGGCTTCAGGGCCGGAGGACGGTTCAGACGCTGCGAAGGAACTCGGGGATGTCGAGCCCGTTGCCCTTGTCGTGGCCGTTGGCGGCGATGGGCGCGGGATCGTCCTCAAACGCCTCCGGGACCTTGATGCTCGTGGCCACGGGCTCCGGCGGATCGGCGGGTGCGTCTGTGCTGTTCGGCTCCAACTGCTCCAGGGCGCCGACGGCGTCCGGTTCCGACGGCGGTGTCGGACCGGCTACGGAGTCCGGCGCCTCGGTTACGGGCGCTGTCTCTGCACCGGCACCTTCGGCGTCGGCACGGCCTGTATCGAACGCCTTGAAGCCGGGAGGGGTCCAGGCGAGCGCGGCCGCGTGGGCGTCGGCGGTGATCCCCAGCGGAGGGCTGCCGGCGGCGAAAGCCTCCTCCATCGCCTTGGCGATCGCGGGCTTCTTGCTCTTGGCCCGCGCAGACGCCCATGCCGGCCCCAGGGTCTCCCTGGCGATGTCGAGGATGCGGCCCTTGTTGATGCGCGACCACAGCATGTCCGCGGTCGGGCGCACCTGGCCGGCGAAGTCGATGTCGAGCCGGGCGATGGTGGCTTCCAGCTCGGGACGCGCCTGGGGCTCGAAGGCCAGCTGGCCCTTCACCGTGCGCGCCACCGTGGCCGCGAAGAGCGTCTGCTTGTCGTCCTGTGGCAACGCCCGGAGCGCTGCGAAGGACTCGCCGCCGTCCTTGATTGTCAGCCAGTCCAGCGGCAGGCTGGAGCGGTCGGCGAGCATCTCCTCGCCCGGGCTCCAGGCCCCGAAATCCTCGTCGTTCATGCGCAGGGTGGGCCGGTCGGGGGTCTCCCGGACAGCGATGTCGAGCGCATGCTCCTGGTAGCCGTGGGTGAACACGGCGCGGCCGAGCTGGAACAGCATGAGGTCGAAGGCGGCCTCGAAGTTCTCCCCGAGATGCGCCTTGACCAGTGCC
>JAJDTQ010000129.1 GCA_022827045.1 Candidatus Binatia bacterium | reverse complement strand
GCGCCGGCGTCCCCGCCCCTTCGGTTCCAACGCGCGGAAGCTCGGGCCGGGGCCTGCGGGCCACGCACCGGACCCGCAGATTGACCACTTCCAGTGTCTCTTCGGGAAGACGGTAGCCGAAGTGGCGCTCGTGCAGTGCGTCGAAACGGGTGTGCAGGTCGTCGACTTCCAGACATTCCGCCAGATTTTCGTCAAGTGGCAGCTTGAGCTCGTGGACCTGACGCAGGTAGCGGAGGTCCGCGGAGTAACGCACCTCCACCTCATCGGGACGGGCCCCTTCCGACACCAGCGTACGCCGGCCCTCGTCGGCCATGGCGGCGAACAGCGCCCGCCAGCGTTCCGGATCCAGTTGCTCGCCTGAGGCACAATAGCTGCGGACCAGATCGTGCTTGAGGTCAGCAAAGAGCATGCCCACCGCGCAGAAGACCCCGGACTGCCGCGGCACGATCACCTCCGGTACCCCCAGCTCCATGGCCACCGCGGCCGCGTGCACCGGCCCGCCGCCGCCGCCGACCACCATCGGCATAGCCTCGGGGTCCAGGCCGTGGTCCACGATCATGTCTCGGACCCCGGCGGCCATGCCGGCGTTGACGACCTCGAAGGCGGCCACGGCCGCCTCCTCCACGGAGATTCCGAGAGGCTCCGCCAGATGCTCCCGGACCGCCCGCTCCGCCGGCTCACGAAAGAGCTGCATCCGACCCCCGAGAAAGTAGTCGGGGTCGAGATAGCCCAGCAGCAGGTTCGCGTCCGTGCACGTGGGCAACGTCCCGCCCTTGCCGTAGCAAGCCGGTCCCGGCACGGACCCGGCGCTCTGCGGGCCTACCTGAAGCCCCCCGCCCGCGTCGATCCAGGCAATGCTGCCGCCGCCGGCGCCGATGGTGCGGATATCGATCATGGGCAGCGCCGTGGCGTACCGTCCGACCCGTCCGCCGGTCACTTCCCGAGGCTCGCCGCCCGAAGCCAGGGAAATGTCCAGGCTGGTGCCGCCCATGTCGATGACCGCGCAGTCCGAGGGTCCGGCGGCGCCAGCGTAGACGTGGGCCGCCACCGGCGCTGCCGCCGGACCGGACAGGAGCGCGGCGGCCGCCCGCGGGATGATCTCGGCGGGCGCCATCAGCCCGGCTGCCGAGTTCATGATCAGCAGTTGTCCGGTGAATCCCGCGTCGGTGAGCAGGTCCGTCAGCGAAAGCAGGTACGACTTGAGCAAAGGACCCACGTAGCTGTTCAGCACGGCTGTGCTCACCCGGCTGTAGTAGCCCATCTGCGGCAGCAACTCCGAGGAGACGGTGAGGTAGAGGTCCGGCAAGGCTTCACGCAGGCGCGCGGCTACGGTCCGTTCGTGAACGTCGTTGGCATATGCGTGCATGAGACACACCGCCACCGCCTCGACCTCGTGTGCTTTCAGAGCGTGGACCGCCGCCTCCAGCGAACCGCCATCCAGTTTCGTCAGAACGTTGCCGCTCCAATCCACGCGCTCGTCGACAGCCAGCCTCAGATAGCGCGGCACCAGCGGCGGCGGGCCCTCGTACTTGTTGTCGAGGGGCTCCTCCTTGATGCCCCGACGCATCTCGAGGGCGTCCCTGGTACCCTTGGTGGTGAGCAAGGCAGTACGGCAGCCGGTACCGGTCAGGACAGCGTTGGTGGCCACGGTGGTGCCGTGGACTACGAGGTCCACGCATCCGAGGAAAGTCCCCGCATCGGTACCGTGTCGCTCGGCCAAGTCCGTTACGCCGCGCATGATAGACCCGGCTAGATCGGTAGGTTCGGCCGGAACTTTGTGGACAGCCATCCCGCCCGCGGCGTCGCAGAGGGCGAAGTCGACGAACGTACCGCCAACATCCACGCCAACCATGTACCGCCCTCGGGAATCGTTCATAACTAATTGATTTTATGTGAAATTATAGGGAAGGCAAACTAAGAAAGGCCGTTGTTTTGACACTCGGTTCTTACCCAATAGTGGTCTCAACCTATAATCGCACGGCTTATCGGAACGGGGACACCGCCTCCATCTTTTGTTCACGGGGTGATGATGAGCATGATATCAGCGGTTGAGAGCTCTCCGCCAGTGCTTGCGGAGGGGTCGGAGCCAGCAAGCCCCGGCTCCGGCGGGGGATTCCGGGCCTGATCATCGGAAGCGAAGCGGAAGAGGCGCGTCGCGCCTTGACCCGGTGGGAACGATGGCTGCCCCACCCTTGCGTAATCCTGAAGACCCGAGCGGCGTGTCTCCGGGCTATCGCCGGTTGAACTGTCCATCACCCCGCGACCTCGGCGGAAGACGCGCTCAGCAAGATCCGCTTCGGGCTGCGGCATCGCCCTCAAGCGCTTCCCTCGCGGCCCGGCGCGCTTCGTCCAGTGTGCCGACAATCCGGCCAGCTGGCAGCTCGCCGAGGATATCGAGGCTGTGCAGGGTCGCGGCCACGTCCTCGCCGAGGCCCATGACGATGCACTCGGTCCCGGATCCGGCGGCAAGCTCCAAGAGTTGCCCGACCACCATGGCGGCACTGTCGTCGATGTAGACTGTGTCCGAGAAGTCGAAGATTACGACCTCGTGCTCCTTGATGTCCAGGCCGATCACGTTAACCAGCTTGTGGGAAGAAGCGACGCTCAAAGTGCCCTTGAGGACCACCATGCCAACCCGGGCCGCATGCGGGTCGCCACGCGTCGCCGCCTCCTCTCCGGCGAAGAACATCGCGTCCAGCAACGGCACCGATATCACGCTGTCGAGCTCCAGCCGTTCCAGCCGCCGCGCATGCACCATTCCGCCTGCGATCAAGCCGATGGCGACCGCGGTGATCAGGTCCACGAACACCGTGAGGCAAAGGGTCGTCAGCATCACCAGGAGATGTTCGCGCCGGAGGCGATGAAGCCTGGCGAGCATGCGCCAGTCGATGATATCCCAGCCGACCTTGATCAGCACCCCGGCCAGCGCGGCCAGCGGAATCGGCTCGACGAACCGCCCCAGGCCCATCACCAGGGCAAGCAGCGCCAGCGCGCGCACCGCGCCCGACACCCGCGTCGATCCGCCGGAGCGAATGTTGGTCACCGTTCCCATGGTCGCCCCCGCCCCGGGCAACGCGCCCATGAGCCCCGCAACCAGGTTGCCGATCCCCTGCCCGATGAGCTCCCTGTTCGGGTCGTGACGGCTGCCGGTCAGCGCATCGGCCACCAGGGACGTCAGCAGGCTGTCCACCGACCCGAGCAGAGCCAGGATGATGGCCGGTTGCACCGCATGCAGCAGGAAGGCGAACGACGGCGGCTCGAACTGCAGACCGGGCAGGCCGACCGGGACCGCGCCGATGACCGGCGCCTCCCTGAACCACAGCACACCCAGCACCGTTCCAGCGGCCAGCGCCACGAGAGCACCGGGGGCGAAACGCGAGAACCTGCGGGGCCACAGAAACCCGGCTGCGAGCGTGACCGCACCGATGGCGAAGGCGCCGGCGTCGATGTTGCTCACGGCGGCCGGAAGCGCCCGTGCGGCCCCCATGGGACCCCCTGCCGCCCCCGAAGCGCCCAGTAGCGGGAGCGACTGCATCAGCATGATGATGATGCCGATGCCGGACATGAAGCCGGATACGACCACGTAAGGCGTGTAGGCCACAAAACGGCCGATCTTCGACACTCCCAACAGCACCTGCAGGAGGCCCGCCAGGACGACCACCGTCAGGGCTTCGGCGAGACTGCTGGCGTGGCTGGTGAGAACCGCCGCCATGGCCACGGTCATCGGCGCCGTCGGACCCGAAATCTGCGAGCGCGTGCCGCCGAACACCGATGCGAAGAACCCCACCGCAATGGCGCCGTAGAGCCCGGCCGCCGCGCCCATCCCGGAGGCGATACCGAAGCCGAGCGAAACGGGCAGCGCCACCACCATGGAGGTCATGCCGCCGAAGACATCGCCGCGTAGAGTGCCGAGGTCGTAGTTCACGCGGAAACGATCCATCTTTCTCGCGGGCCCCAGGGTGTTCAGGGAACGCCTTCGCCGTCAACGCCATCACTGCTTGGCCGAGCCTGACGGCCCGGCGGCACCGGCTGACGTCGATGCGGTCATCGCGCGCAAGAAATCCACTTGAGCGGCATCTATAGCCTCACCCCTCACCCGAAATCCCTGGCGAACGCCTGCCGCTGCTCGTTGCTGCCGAGCATGATCAGTTCGGTGCCCTTTTGCAGTGATGTCGAGCCCGGCGGGTTGGTGACGACGACGCCGTTCTGCTGGACGCCGACGATGGTGAGGCCGGTGCGCTCGGAGACGGCGCAGCCGCCGAGGTCACGGCCGACGAGGGCGGCTGGTGCCGGTACCACGAATATCTCCACGCCCTCGCCGATGACCAACAGTTCCTGGGCGTGGAGCTGGGCGAAGATGTCCTCGACGCCCAGGGAGGTGTAGCTCAAGGCGAAGTCGGCGCCGGCGCGGTAGATGGCCTCGAGGTTCCGGGGGTGAGTGAGGCGGCTCATGATGAGGACCTCGGGGTTGAGGCGGCGGCAGAACACCGCCAGGTAGATGTTCATGGCGTCGTCGCTGCCGGAAAGCACCACCGCGGGCGCGTTGTTGAGGCCCGCCTCCATGAGCAGGTCCCGGTCCGCCGCCTCACCTTGGAAGAGCCGGGTGGGAATCTCGCCGATGCGCTGCCGCAGCGCCTCGTTGCGCTCGATGAGGTGCACCGCCACGTCCTTGCGCCGCAGCGCGCGGGCGGTGGCGCGTCCCACCTTGCCGCCGCCGATGACCAGCACCGGGTTGTAGTTGATGTCGTAGATCACCAGCAGCAGGTTGAGCTCCAGGACCTGCTGTTCCGTACCCGCGACCACCAGCAGGCTGGCGTTGGAGAGGTAGGTGTCGGGCCGGGCCGGCAAGAGCTTGCCGCGCTCCCACACGCTGACGATCTCGACGCCGGTGGCCTCGCGGATCTGCGTCTCGCGGATGGTGCGGCCGGCGAACGGGGTGTTGTGGACGGCGAACTCGGCGATCCGCAGGTTGCGGATGCCGCCGATGACGTGCACTTCGGCGTGCCCGGCGTTGATGCGGTTGGCGAGACGTTCCGCCAGTTGCTGGTGCAGCGGCAGGACGTGGGTACAGCCGCTCAGCTCCAGGACGTCGATGGAGTCCTCGGCGGTGGCGGTGGCGACGATGGGCGCGCTCGGCGCCACGTCACGGGACGTGATGGTGATGTTGGTGTTCACCTCGTCCGTCAGGTTGGCCACGATGAGCCGCGCGTGCGCCGCCCGAATGTTCACGTAGGTCTCCCGGCTGTCGACGTCCCCGGCGATGACCGACAGGCCCTCGCGCTGCTTGCGGGCGGCCTCAGCGAGGTCGGACTCGATGAGGCAGTAGGGAATGTCGTAAAGCGCCAGCCGCTCCATCAAGCCCGTCGCCAGCGCATCGTAGCCGCAGATGACCACGTGGCCCGCCAGGTCGTCCGCCACCTTGCGGGGGGCGCGGCCACGTATCTGCGCCTCCAGCCACGGCGCGTAAAACGAGCGTATCAAGGTGAACGGCAGCAGGATGAGCAGCATGACGATGCCCGACAGCAGCACGAGAATGCTGAAGATCCGCCCGACATCGCTGTCGAAGACGATGTCGCCGAACCCCAACGTGCTCATGACCGTCAGGGTCCAGTAGAAACCCGTGACCCAGGAGTGGTCCTTACCTTCCATGCCGACCATGATGACGTGGAAGACGATGGTGTAGATGACGATCATTCCCAGCAGGACGCCGAGAAACTTGAGCAACACGCCCAGGTTGCGCCGGGTTTCCGGGAGCTCCATGAAGGAGACGAGCAGGCTGACAAGGACTTTCACGTCAAGACCGTATGATCGCGAACTGTCTCGGACTCCCCTTGCGACACCGATGAGGACGGCCGCGATTCAGCCCTCCGCCAGCCAGCGTCCGATACCCACGAGCTCCCAGTCCTTTCGGAAATAGCCGAGCAACTGAATCCCCAGCGGCATTTCGTCGAGGGCCAGCAACGGCAGGTTCAGGGTGGGAACGCCGACCACCGACGACAGCTCTCCGTAGATGGAATTCCCCACCGGCATGCCCACCGGCGCGGCGTCGACGGAGTTCAGGGTGACGAACGCGTCGGTGCTGTCCGCCATGGCCTCCCACTGCCGGCGGAAGGCATGGCACCAGTCCAGCGCCCCGGCGTAGTCCGCCGGCGTGAGGCCCCGGCCCACCTCCACGCGC
>JAJDTQ010000250.1 GCA_022827045.1 Candidatus Binatia bacterium | reverse complement strand
GGCGGGAAGTCCTTGATCCATTCGTAGGGGCGGCAGGCGTCGATGATGGCGCGGGAGTTGTGGCCTTTCTGGTCGCGGGGGATGATGGGGTCGAGGGGGCCGCTCCAGGTGCGGCGCAGGATGTCGATGGAGTCGGCGGGGTTGCATCGGGTGCACATGGCCCACACGACGTCGTTCAGGTCGGCGACGTCGATGTCGTCGTCCACCACCACCACGTAGCGGCCGAGGTAGGCGCCGGTGTGGTTCTGGCTGGCGATCAGGGCGGCCTGCTTGGCGTGGCCGGGGTAGCGCTGGCGGATGGAGACGGCGGTGAAGAAGCGGTTCTGGTAGCAGGCGACGCCGGTGACGTCGGGGACGCCGGCCTTCTCCATGGAGTCCCAGATGAACGCGGCGCGGATCAGCGAGGCGCAGCCGTCGGCGCCGGGCAGCGGCCGGAACGGCGGCGAGCCGGTGAGGATGGGGTTGTTGCGGTACATGAGGCTCTTGACGTGCACCACCGGCTCCTCGCGCGAGCCGCTGGCGTAGTAGCCGGGCCACTCGCCGAAGGGGCCTTCCGCGCGGGTCTCGTCGGGCATGATCTCGCCCTCGATGGCGATCTCGGCACGGGCTGGGATCGGCAGGCCGGTGAACTCGCCGCGGATGACGTCCACGGGCGCGCCCTTGATGCCGCCGGCGTAGTCCAGCTCCTGGTCTCCCCAGGGGATCTGCCGCGACCCCAGCAGGAACAGCAGCGGGTCCTGGCCGAAGGAGATGGCCACCTTGAGGGGCTTGTTCTGGTCGAAGGCCTTCTGGCGGTGGATGCGGCCGTGCTTGCCCGGCGAGATGTAGACCGCGAGCCGGTCCTTCTCGTGCACCATGGTGCGGTACACGCCCATGTTGATCCAGCCCTCGTCCGGGTCCTGGGTCATGACCACGTGGGCGGTGCCGATGTAGCGGCCGCCGTCCTCGTCGTGCCACATGGGGACCGGCAGGCTCAGCACGTCGATGTCCTTGCCGGTGAAGACGTTCTCGTAGAGCGGGCTCTCGTCCACGTACTCCGGCGGGATCAGCTTCGGGTTGTTGAGGCGCTCCCGCCAGGCGGCGATGAACTCGTTGCGGGTGATGTCGGTGGGCAGGTTGGTGGTAAGGGCGGCGCGCTTGAGCGACTCCACCATGCCCACCAGCACCCGGTGCCCCTCGGGGTAGCCCTTGATCTTGTCGAACAGGATCGCCGGGGCCTCCCGGCCTCGCCCGGCCACCTCCGCCAGGGCGCCGATCTCCAGGTTCCAGTCGCAGCCCGGCACCGTGCGCAGTTCGCCCATGGCGTCGACCTGCTCAAGCCAGTCTCTCAGGTCACGGTAGGACATCGTCGTTTCTTACCCCTTTCTTCCTTCGGGAGAGGGGGTTCCATTCGCTCGGGTCGCTGTGTTGTTACGCCGGACGGAACTTCGGCAGGGTCATCTCGTCGGTGATGTCCTCGAAGGTCACCTCCACCGGCATGTCGCAGCGCACCTCCTCGGGCTTGCAGCCGATGACGTTGGACAGCATGCGCGGCCCTTCGTCGAGCTCGATGACGGCCACCACGTAGGGCAGTTCCTCTTTGAAGCCCGGGTGGTAGGCGCGGTGGTAGATGACGAAGGAGAAGACCCTGCCCTTGCCGGACACCGTCTTCCACTCGTAGTCCTCCGAGGTGCACTCGGGGCACACCTCGCCCGGCGGGAACCGGAAGGCGCCGCACGCGCGGCACTGCTGCAGCCTCAACTCGTGGGTTCTCGTGGCCTCCCAATAGGGCCCGGAATCCTCCGACGGCGTCGGTATCGGTTTCGCGTAATCGTTCACGGTCAGTTCCTCAATATCAGCGTGGAGTGGCACACGGCGTTGCCGCCGTTGCCGCTGATGATGGCGGTCTCGGCGTCCTGAACCTGGCGCGGGCCGCATTCGCCGCGCAACTGGCGCACCCCTTCGACGATCTGGAGCATGCCCTCGATGTAGCACTCCGACAGCATGCCGCCGGAGGTGTTGGTGGGCAGCTCGCCGCCCAGCTCGATGCGGCCGCCGCTCACGAACGGGCCGCCCTCGCCTTTCTTGCAGAACCCGTAGTCCTCCAGGGTGGCCATGAGGATGTAGGTGAAGCAGTCGTAGATCTGCGCGGTGTCGATGTCCTTGGGCTTGAGGCCGGCCATGGCGAAGGCCTGGGCGCCGGACTCCTTGGCGCCCAGCTCGGTCATGTGGTCGCCCCAGATGTAGCCGCGGGAGTTGTTGGTCTGGCCCATGCCCATGACGTAGACCGGCTTCTGCTTCATGTCCTTGGCGCGCTCGGCCGAGGTGACGATGACCGCGGCCGCGCCGTCGCTCCGCAGGCAGCAGTCGAACAGGTGGAACGGCCACACGATCCAGCGCGAGTTGTGGTAGTCCTCGAGGGTCATGTCGCCCTGCATGGCAGCCACGGGGTTCAGTTGCGCGTGCTTGCGGCAGGCCACCGCGATGGCGCCCATGTGGTCGTGGGTGGTGCCGTACTCGTGCATGTGCCGGGTAAGGCCGAAGGCGTGCGCTCCGGCGGCGCCGTACAGGCCGTACTCCGGGCCGAACTCGCCGCCGCCCTCGCCTCGGGTCGGGGTCTTGCGGGTGGCGCCCTTGTCGCCGTGCACGCACAGCACGGTCTTGCAGAAGCCCGCCTCGATGGCGGCCGCCGCCACCTGCACCATCAGGCACGAGGTGGCCCCGCCCGCGGACAGCGAGACGCCGAAGGCGGTGTCGATGCCCAGCCGCTCCGACAGGCTCTGGTGGTGCACCCGCACCGCGCCGAGCAGGTGGCTGTGGGTGATCACCGCGTCGACGTCGGTCTTCTTGAGGCCGGCGTCGTCCAGGGCGGCCTTCACCGCCGTTACCTGCAAGCCGTAGTCGCTCAGCTCGGGCACCTTGCCCAGCGCCGAGTGTCCCACGCCCACGATCGCGTA
>JAJDTQ010000001.1 GCA_022827045.1 Candidatus Binatia bacterium | reverse complement strand
CAGCGTGCCGCGGGCGTTCTTGACGCCGTTGTCGGCCTCGTTCTTGATGGGCGCCCGGGTCTCCTTCTGGTTCATGTCGGCGGTAAAGCCGCCGCCCTGGATCACGAAACCGGGAATGACCCGATGAAAGATGGTGCCGTCAAAGAAGCCGGCGTCGACGTAGTCGAGAAAGTTCTTCGCCGTGACCGGGGCTTCCTCGGTAAGTAACTCGATCGTGATGTCGCCCATCGACGTTGAAAAAATCACCACAGGACTGTCTCCTCCCTCTGCTGTTGGGCCGAACGCCACGGCGCCCAGAAACAAAATGACTGCCGCAATCAGGCACCTGAGTGCCGTACCCTGCTGTGCCAAGAAATACCTCCTCACTGTGTTTCCACTCAAGCCTCACTTGCCGCGACTCGGTCCAGTATCCAGTCCACCACCCGCGGCTTGCCTAGTACGACATCGAAACGGCGGTCGCGAAGGTCGTTGCCTGCCCTCTGGAAGCTCACGTAGCGACCGCCGGCCTCCTCCATCAACACCTTGCTGGCCATCGTGTCCCAGAGTCGCAGGTCGAAGTCCACCATGGCTCCCACCGAGCCTTCGAGGGCCAGCGCGTGGCCGAAGCAGTCGGTGTAGGTCCGCACCGCCGGATGCGCCTCCATCAACGCGTCGAACACGTTCGCGCGGCCGGCGCTGACGAACTGCTGCCGGTCGCCGATGCCGATGATCTCCTTTTCCAGGGCCTCGTCCGCGCCCAGGTCCTCCAGATCGAGATCCTCATCGTTGCAGCGGGCCCCGAGGCCCCTTGCCGCGCTGTAGGTCCTGTCCAGGCCCGGCAGGTCGATGATCCCGAGGACCGGGTCTTCGCCGTGGAGCAGGGCCAGCAGCGTACCATACAGCGGCACCCCGTGCCGGAAGCTCTTGGTGCCGTCGATGGGATCGATGACCCAGGTAAGGGCCTGGCCGCTTCCGGTGTCGGAGAGCTCTTCGCCGATGATGCGGTGCGCCGGGAAGCGCGAGGCCAGCAGGGTCCGGGCCTTCTCCTCCACGGCGATGTCCACGTCCGTCACGAAGCTGCCGTCGGCCTTGGACCGGTGGGTGAAGCCCTTCTTCAGCGCGGCTTCGATGAGGGCCCGTGTCTGCCGGACGATGCCGCGGGCCTCGGACAGGAGCTCCCGCAACTCCCCCGCCCCGGGTGCGTCGCTCACGCCGAAACCCTCCCCGCGCACCGCGCCGTGACCTCCGCCGAGCCCATGGGCCGAGTATACACGTTGCCCAGGACGCAGGGAAACGAGGACCGGACCCGCACGGGCTCCCATGGGTGACAGTGGACGGGCGGCCGTGCCGCTGTTAGGGTTACCAACGGCGGTCCGGGCCGCCGGAGCGCGACAGGGAGGCCTTCATGGACCACAAGATCTTTGCCATGACCGTCGGCATCGCCGAGAACTGGCGCCCCTCGGGCATCATGCCGTGCATCCGTAGCGACGCCGAGCGGGACGAGCCGGTGCCCTACATCATTTGGTGCATCGAGACTCCGGACGGCCCGGTGGTGGTGGATACGGCCTACCATCCGGACTACGTCCCGGCGGAGTGGGCTCAGGGGAAAGGGTTCCGGGAGCCGGCGCAGTTGCTGGGCGAGCTGGGGATCCGGCCGGAAGACGTCGCCACCGTCATCGTGACCCACTTCCACATCGACCACTTCACCGGCTTCGACTTCTTCCCCAAGGCGAACTTCGTCATCCAGAAGGACGAGTACGAGTTCTGGACCGGCCCGATGATGCGCTTCGACTACCTGAACAAGCTGATCCGGCCCAAGGTGAGGCCGGCGCTGCAACGCCTGGTGGACGACGGCCGCGTCACCCTGGTGGAGGGAGACCACGAGCTGGCGCCCGGGGTGGATCTGCTGAAGGCCGGCGGCCACACGCCCGGCTCCCAGATGGTGGCGGTGGAAACGGCGCGGGGCAAGGCGGTGCTGTGCGGCGACATCGCCTACACCTACCGCAACCTGCGCGAGCGCATCCCGGTGGGCTGGTACTTCAACCTGCCGGACTCGGTGGTGGCGCTGGACCGGGCGCTCGAGACGGCGTCGAGTCCGGAGCTGTCGTTCCCCAACCACGACCCCGAGATCATGCAAGGCAAGCGGGTGATACGGGTGGCCTGAGAGGCATCGCAGGTGGCGACCCAAAGCCCGGCCGTCCGCCGAATCGGCGTCATCTCGGACACCCACGGGCTGGTGCGGCCCCAGGCCGTGGAAGCCCTCCAGGGGTCGGACCTGATCATCCACGCCGGCGACATAGGCAAGCCCGAGGTGCTGGAGCAGCTTCGCTCGCTGGCGCCGGTGGCCGCGGTGCGGGGCAACGTCGACCGCGGGGCCTGGGCCGAGGAAATCCCCGAGGAACGGACCGTCGAGGTGGGCGGCGCCCGCATCCATGTGGTTCACAACCTCAAGGCCATGGCCTCGGAGCCGGAGGGCTGCCGCATGGTGATCAGCGGCCACTCGCACAGGCCGTCCATCCAGAGGCGCGACGGCGTCATCTACCTCAACCCCGGCAGCGCCGGCCCGAGGCGCTTCACGCTGCCGGTGGCGGTGGCGACCGTACGGTTGAGCATGCGGGGCCTGCAGCCGAAGCTGCTGGAGCTCGCGGTCTGACGCGCCCGGGGCACGGACCCGGCATGCAACACGGAGACAACACCATGGACCTTGAGGACGCACTGGGAACGGCGCGAGAGGCCGTGCATCAGGCGGGAGAGAAGCTCCTCTCCTACTACACCTCCCAATACGCCATCCATCAGAAAAGCGGCGGGAACCCCGTCACCACCGCCGACATCGAGGCCAACACCATCCTGCGGGAAGCCCTGCTGGGTGCGTTCCCCGAATCCGGCTGGCTGTCGGAGGAATCATTGGATGACGGCAAACGGCTGCAACGGAAGTGGGTATGGATAGTCGACCCCCTGGACGGAACCATGGAGTTCATCAAGGGGATCGATGAGTTCGCCGTGTCCGTGGCCCTGGTGAGCGGCGTGACGCCGATGGTGGCGGTGACCTACAACCCCGCGACCGGGTGCATGACCCATTGCCGCCGCGGCTCCGGAACCTTCCGGAACGGCGCGCCCGTGCGGGTGTCGAAACGCCCGCGGCTGGAGGGAGCCACCGCGCTGGCCAGCAGGAGCGAAACCCGGAGAGGCCTCTTCGCGCGGTTCGAGGGAATTCTCGAGATCACGCCCATCGGCAGCATCGCCCACAAGCTCGCGGAGTTCGCCGGCGGACAGGCCGACGTGACCGTGAGCTTGGCGCCGAAGAACGAATGGGACGTGTGTGCGGGTGTGCTGCTGGCCGAGGAAGCGGGCGCCAGGGTCACGGACCTGGACGGAAAGCCCTTCTCGTTCAACCAGGCCGACACGTTGCGCAACGGCGTGATCGCCGCCAATCCGACACTCTATCCCGAGCTGTTCCGCCTGGTCGCCGGGCGCGAGCGCTAGCCGTCGTCTTCGGGGTCGGTTTCTTCCGGGTCGGCGACCTCGCGCAGCAACTCCAGAGCCTCCTCGGCCTCGTCTTCCGGCACCTGGATCACCGCGGCCACGCCGGCCGAGCCGAAGCCGCCCCACAGGGGGCCCACCGGCAGCAGGGTCAGCGCGGACTCGCCCTGCACGACGTAGGTGATGCCGGCGCTGTCCAGTACGGACTTGACGACGGCCAGAGTGGACACGTCCACCGTCCGAAAGACGTCGACATAGTTCACGGCAAGGGTCCTTCTTCCGAGGGGTTCACGGCCTCTCCAGCGATGTCCAGCACCAGCTTCGTCACCGCGACGCGCCCGCCCAGGCACACGTCCACGTCCCGGCCGGGCTGCCGCGGGCGCTGGTGGTACACCGCGTCGTAGACGAACGCCCCTTCTTCCTTCCGGTAGGCCACTCCCAAGGGCCCGGTGTCGAGGGCGCAGAACGCCAGGTCGATCGCGCCGTCGGTGGGCGGGTGGGGCAGGTTCACGTTCCAGAACTCGCCCTGGGCCAACTCGCCGGCAAGAATCCTCTTGAGGACGGGTGCCGCCCGGCGACGCGTGACCTCCCAGTCCACCGGCTGCCCCTTGGCCACGTACTGTGAGATGGCGAGGGAGCGGCAGCCCAGCAGCGCGGCCTCGCGGGCCGCCGCCACCGTGCCCGAAGTGTAGATGTCCGCGCCGAGATTCGCGCCCCGGTTGACGCCCGACAGCACCCAGGACGCATCCGGCGCGATCTCCGTGAGCCCGATCCGGACGCAGTCCGCGGGGCTTGCGTGGACGCCGTACCATCCGTCATCGGTGCGCTCCACGGTGATGGGCCGGTCCGTGGTCAGCTTGTGGCCTACGCCGGACTGCACCTCCGCCGGCGCCACGACAACGACGTCGCCCCATTCGCGCACGGCACGCTCCAGCACCTCCAGGCCGGGCGCGTCGATGCCGTCGTCGTTGGTCAGCAGGAACTTCACGGGCTACATCCGCTCCAGGGGCTGGATGCCGAGGATGGCGAGGCCGCTGTGAAGCACCTGCTTCACCGCGGTAAAGAGCAGCAACCGGGCCTGCGCCTTGCCGGCCTCCTCTCCCTTGACCCGCAGCACTGCGTAGCTGGCGTGCAGGCCGCGGGCCAGCTCCAGCAGGTAGTTGGCCAGCACGGAGGGCTCGTAGAGGCGGCCCGCTTCGCGCAGCACGTCCGGGTAGCGGGCCACCAGGCTCACCAGCCGGTGGGCCTCGGGTTCCACCAGCGGGGCCACGTCGGCATCCGGGTCCGGAGCGAGGCCGCAGTTGCGCAGGATGCCGGCGATGCGGGCGTGGGCGCTCATCAGGTAGGGGCCGGTGTCGCCATCGAAGGAGATGGCCAGGTCCCAGTCGAAGCGGTAGTCCTTGATGCGCTGCTTGGACAGGTCGGCGAAGAAGATGGCGGCGATGCCGACGGCCTCGGCCACGGTCTCCTCGTCCTCCAGGTCGAGCCGTTTCTCGATCTGGCCACGCATGTACGCCAGCGCCCGGTCCCGCGCCTCGTCCAGCAGCTCTTCGAGGTAGATGACGTTTCCCTTGCGGGTGGACATGCCCTGGACCAGCCCGAAATTCACGTGCACGCAGTCCTGGGCCCAGGGGTGGCCGAGCAGGTTCAACACCGTAAAGAGCTGCCGGAAGTGCAGTGACTGGCCGCTCGCCACCACGTACACGATGCGGTCGCAGCCGTAGGTGTCGTGGCGGTACCGGGCGGCGGCCACGTCCCGGGTGAGGTAGAGGGTGGTACCGTCGGCCTTCTCCAGCAGGGCCGGCGTGTCGATGCCCTCCGCCGAGAGGTCGATGATGAGCGCCCCTTCCGACACCGTGGCCAGGCCCTTGGCGCGGGCTTCCTCGATGACCGCGTCCATCTTGTCGTTGAAGAACGACTCGCCGGTGTAGGAATCGAAACGCACGCCGAGCCGCTCGTAGATCCGCTTGAAGTAGTCGAGGCTGGTGTCGCGGATCCTGCGCCACAGCGCCAGCGCCACCTCGTCCCCGGCCTCCTGGCGACGGAACCATTCCCGCGCCTCCTCCACCAGCTCCGGCGCGCCGTCCGCCTCCTCGTGGAACTTGACGTACAGGCGGTTGAGGCTCATGAGGTCGTCGGCGTCCTCGGGCCTTCCGAACCGCTTGAGGCCCACGATCTGCCTGCCGAACTGGGTCCCCCAGTCGCCCACGTGGTTGATGCCCACGACCTTGTGGCCGAGAGCCTCGAAGATACGCACCAGCGCGCCGCCGATGATGGTGGAGCGCAGGTGCCCCACGTGGAAGGGCTTGGCGATGTTGGGAGAGGAGTAGTCGATGGCGATGGTGTGGCCGGCGCCGTCCCGGGAACAGCCGTACGCCTCGCCCGCCGTCACTGCCTCCCGCAGCACCGCCTCGGCGTAGCGCGTCCGGTCCACCGAAAGGTTCACGTAGCCGCCCAGGGCCTGGGCGCCGCGCAGCAGCTCCAGGTCTCCCGCCGCCTTCTCGGCAATCTCTTTCGCGATGGCCGGCGGGGCCTTGCGCAGCCTCTTGGCGAGGGTGAAGCACGGGAACGCGAAATCGCCCATGTCCGGCTTCGGCGGCACGGTCAGCATGCGTTCCACCGCGTCGCTCTCGAGCTCCGCGTGCCTGGCGATGACCCGGGCCGCCTCCCCGCGGAAATCCTCGACCCTCATGACGCGGTCCGTCCCCTGCTTCCCGTCGACATCATCTCGCCGAGTCTAACATAAAGGCGCACGCGTGAGCAGCTTGCTCTCCTGGACAAGCACCGTGCTTTTCGAGTATCTCTGGCTTCGCGAGTCGCCCGCACGATGCATTCATGTGCGTTCAAAGGAGCAGACATGGCCAAGACGAACAAGCATGAGAAGAAATTGAAGGACACGGTCCGTGACGGCGCCGGGGCGGCCGCGTCCCGGCCGGAGAAGATCGACAACAAGCGTTACGAGAAGGAGCTTCTCAGGCTCCAGATCGAGCTCGTGACCATGCTCGAATGGATCAAGCAAGAGGGGCTGAAGGTGGTGGTGCTGTTCGAGGGTCGCGACGCGGCGGGCAAGGGCGGCGTCATCAAGCGCATCACCCAGCACCTGAGTCCCCGCATGTGCCGCGTCGTGGCGCTGCCCGCCCCCACCGAGCGCGAGCAGACTCAATGGTACTTTCAGCGTTACGTGCCCCACCTGCCGGCCGCCGGGGAGATGGTGCTGTTCGACCGCAGTTGGTACAACCGCGCCGGCGTCGAGCGGGTCATGGGCTTTTGCACCAACGAGGAATACCAAGAGTTCCTGCGTAGCTGCCCGGAGTTCGAGCGCATGCTGGTGCGCTCCGGCATCACGCTGATCAAGTACTGGTTCTCGATCTCCGACGAGGAGCAGGAGCGGCGCTTCCAGAGCCGGCTCAAAGCCAAGCACAAACGCTGGAAGCTGAGTCCGATGGACCTGGAATCACGGCGGCGCTGGGTCGACTATTCGAGGGCGAAGGACGAGATGTTCGCCCACACCGACATCAAGCAGGCGCCGTGGTACGTGGTCGAGGCGGACGTGAAGAAACACGCGCGGCTGAACTGCATCAGCCATCTACTGGGCCTGATCCCCCATCAGGACTTGACGCCCGAACCGATCAAGCTGCCGAAACGGACGGATGCCGGCGCGTATGTCCGCCCGCCCATCACGGATCAGACCTTCGTCCCCGCGCTGTATCCCTGAAACGCAGGACACTGGGAGCCCTCACCCCAACCCTCTCCCAAAGGGAGAGGGGGTCAGATTATAACCCCCTCTCAGAGGAGGGGTCAGATTATAGCCCTCTCCCTCTGGGAGAGGATGGCCGAAGGCCGGGTGAAAGCCTAGAACGCCGGCGCCACGTGGCGGCTGAAGCGCTCCATGGAGGCGAGGACCTTGTCCTGCTTGAGGCCGCCGAAGTGGAAACAGAGGCCGATGTGGGTGGGGCGCACCACTTCGCAAATGACCTTGAGGTGCTCGATGCAGGTGTCGGGGCCGCCAAAGACGCCGCGGTTGTCCTGCACCATCATGTCGAAGGCCAGGCGCGCGTAGATCTTGTCCAGCATGGGCACGCGGGCGGGGTCGAGGCGGACCTCATCGAGGGCGAACTCGCGCCAGCGGTGCCACGCATCCTCCACTTCGGCGCGGGCCTGGCCGTCGTCCTCGCCGACGTAGATCGGGTACATGACGAAAACATCGTGGTCTTCTTCGGAATAGCCCGCTTTCCGCAGGCTCTCGAGGTAGACCTCGATACGCGGACGCTGCTCCTGGTTGCTGCCGATCCACGGCAGCGTCATCAGGTGGTAGCCGTGGCTTCCGATCATGCGGAAGTTGTCCAGGTCCCGGTTGGCCGGCACGTAGATGGGTGGATGCGGCTGTTGGTGCGGCCTCGGCCGCACGGTCATGCCGTGGTAGCTGAAGAACTCCCCGTCCCACTCCACGGTCTCCTCGGTCCACGCCATGCGGATGACGTCCAGGGCCTCCACCAGCCGCGGCTGCGCGGTGGGCCAGTCGTGTCCATACACCTCGTACTCGTGGGGGCTCATGCCCCGGCCGGCGCCGAAGAGCAGACGCCCGTCGGACAGGAGATCGAGCATGGCGTAGTCCTCGGCGATCTGCAGCGGGTGGTGCATGGGTACCAATGACACGGCCGAGCCGAGCTGGAGCCGCCGGGTGCGCTGTGAGGCCGCGGACAGAAGCATCTGCGGACTGGGCATCATGCCGCCGAACAGGCGGAAGTGGTGCTCGGTGACCCAGAGGCTGTCGAAACGCATGTCCTCGGCGGCGTCGATCTGCTCCAACCAGCGGGCGTAGAGCTCGCGCGAATCCCCGTCCAGCTCGGGAACGTAGGTGTTGAGCAGGTAGTATCCGAACTTCATGGCTGTCCTTCGCTTTCCGAAATCCCCATCCGCCCTTCGACTTCGCTCGGCTGCGCCTCGCTACCCTCAGGACGAACGGAGGGTGCACTGTCCAGCCGTTTTCTCAGGGCGTCGAGCTCCGGCTCCACCGGCTGCAGCTGCTCCGGCGGCACGGCGACGCTGGCGACCTGCTTGAGGCCGTGGCCGGTGATGTTGCACACGACCATGTCGTCGGCGCGGATGACCCCCTCCCGCCGCAGCCGCGCGGCCACGGCCAGCGACACCGCGGCCGAGGGCTCCGCGAACACTCCGGCCAGACGGCCCAGCAGGTCCTGGGCCTCGAGGATCTCACCGTCCGGCAGCCCCACGCCCGTGCCGTTGCTGGCCCGCACCGCGCGCACGGCGCGCAGCCCCAGCGCATGGGGGTTGCCCACCCGGATGCTCTCCGCCACCGTGGCGCCCGCGGCCACCGGCTCGACGGTGGCGCTGTTGCTCTTCAACGCCGCGGCGATGGGGGCCGCGGCCTCGCTCTGGGCCGCCACCAGCCGGGGGAACCGGTGCACCCAGCCGAGGTCGTGCAACTCCTGGTAACCCTTCCACATGGCGGCCAGCCCCGCGCCTCCGGCGGTAGGGTGGATGATCCAATTGGGCACGTGCTCGTCCAGTTGATCGAACAACTCAAAGGCGTAGGACTTCTTGCCCTCGTTGCGGTACGGGTTGGTGGACAGGCAATCGTACCAGCCGAACTCCTTGACCGCTTCCCGGTAGAACGGTCCGATGTCGTCGAGACTCCCCTCCACCGTCACCACCTCGGCGCCGCAGGCGACCGCCTGGGTCACCTTGGCCGCATCGGTGCCGGCCGGCACCATGACGACGCTGCGCAACCCCGCGGCAGCGGCGTAGGCGGCCACCGACGCGGCGGCGTTGCCGGTGGACGGCACCGCCACGGTGTCGAAGCCCAGCTCCACCGCGCGGGAGATGCCCACGCTATTGCTGCGGTCCTTGAGGGAACCCGTGGGCAGCAGCGTGTCGTTCTTGACGTAGAGCCGTTCCATCCCCAGGTGCTCGCCCAGACGGCGGCAACGCATGAGCGGCGTGTAGCCTTCGCCCAGGGACACCACCGAGGCGCGGCTCTTCACCGGAAAGAAATCGAACCAGCGCCACAGTGTGTTGTCGGCGCTGGAGCGGATGATGCGCACGTCGGAGCGGGTGAGATGTCCGAGGTCCATCCGGACCTCCAGCACGGCTCCGCATGCGCCGCAGGCGAAGGTGTCGTCGGTCACCGCCTCCCAGCCACACTGCGGACAGCGTAGAGCCGCGATCCTGCCCATGACCCCCTCAGGCCCCGGCTTCCCCGACGTCTTCCCACAGCACCTCCACCGGATGGAGCGCCCGGCGTCCGGTGAGATGCTCGATCTGCTGCCGGCAGGAGATCCCCGAGGCCACCACGCGGGCGTCCTCGGGGGCGGCCTCCACCGCCGGCACCAGGCGGCGGTTGGCGATGGCCACCGACACATCGTAGTGTTCCTTCTCGAAGCCGAACGAGCCGGCCATGCCGCAGCAGCCGGAATCCACCTCGCGGACCTCGTGGCCGGCCTCCCGCAGCACCGAGACCGTGGGCGCCATGCCCACCAGCGACTTCTGGTGGCAGTGGCCGTGCAGCACCACCGGCGGCCTGGCGGCGCCGCCGTTCTTCACGGCGCCCGCCGACTCGTCGCGCATCAGCAGCTCCTCGATGAGCAGCGTGTGGCCCGCCACCATGCGCGACGGCTCGTTGCGCAGGAGGTCGGGGTACTCGTCCCGGAGCGTCAGGATGCAGGAGGGTTCCAGGCCCACCACCCTCACCCCCTGCTCCACGTGGGGCAGCAGCCGCGCCACGTTCCAGGCGGCGTGGTCCTTGGCGTCCTGCAGCATGCCCTTGGAGATCATCGGGCGGCCGCAACAGCGCCGCGGCACGGTCATCACCCGATAGCCGAGATGCTCCAGCAGGCGCGTGGCCGCCACCGCCACGTCCGGCGTGTTGTAGGTGTTGAAGGTGTCGTGGAACAGGATCACCGAGCCGCGGGCGCCGCTTCCCGCGGCATCACGCTTGTTCCACCATGTCTCGAAGTTGTTGCGCGCGAAGCTCGGTAACGGGCGCCTGCGGTCGATGCCCAGGAAGCGGTCCAGGAACCAGCGGTTGGCGAAGCTGCCGTTGACCCGGTTCGCGACCGGCGCCAGCAGCGAGCCCCAACGGCTCAGGGCGCCGATGCGCCCGAACAGGCGGCTCCGAAGCGGGACGCCGTGGACCTGCTGGTAGTGGTGCAGGAACTCGTACTTGAGCTTGGCCATGTCCACGTTGGAGGGGCACTCGGCCTTGCAGCCCTTGCACTCCAGACAGAGGTCCAGCACCTCGTGGAGGCGCTCGCCGGTGAACTCGGAGCGCGGCACCTTGCCCGACAGCACCGAGCGAAGGGCGGTGGCGCGCCCGCGGGTGGAGTGCTCCTCCTCCAGCGTCGCCATGTAGGACGGGCACATGGTGCCGCCCAGGGTCTTTCGGCAGGCGCCGGTGCCGTTGCACATCTCCACCGCGGCCACGAAGCCGCCCTGGTCGCTGAAGTCCAGCATGGTGTCGGGCTGCCAGGTCTTGTAGGAGGTGCCGTAGCGGAGTGAGTCGGTCATGGCCGGCGCGTCCACGATCTTGCCAGGGTTCATCAGGTTGTCCGGGTCGAACAGGCGCTTGACCTTGCGGAACTCCTGGTACAGCTCGGGCCCGAAGAGCTTCTCGTTCAGGTGGCTGCGGGCCAAGCCGTCGCCGTGCTCGCCGGACATGGCGCCGCCGAACTCCATCACCAGGTCCGAGATCTCGCAGGAGATCTGCGTCATCTTCTTCACCTCGCCCGCTTCCTTGAGGTTGATGAAGGGGCGGATGTGCATGCAGCCCACCGAGCAGTGGCCGTAGTAACCGGCGCGGACACCGTGGCTGCTGAGGATGCCGCGGAAGCGCTTGATGAACTCGGGCAGCTTGACCGGATCCACCGCCGTGTCCTCGACAAAGGCGATGGGCTTCTTCTCGCCCTTGACGCCCAGCAGGAGCCCCAGGCCGGCCTTGCGCACGCCCCAGATCCGCTGCACTTCCCCCGGCTCGTAGGCCAGGGAGGCGGCGTAGCCCATGTGCTCGCGCTGGCGGATCACCTCCAGCTTGTCGACCTTGTCGCGAACCTCTTCGAGGGTTTCGCCGTCGTATTCCACCATGAGGATGGCGTCGGGGTCGCCCTGGACGAAGCCCAGCCGCTTGGACTGCTCGATGTTGTTGCGCGCCAGGTCCAGGATGGGCTTGTCGGTCAGCTCCATGGCGTAGGGGTCGGTGGCGAGGATGGCCTCCGACACCCCCAGCGCGTCCTGGAGGTCGTGGAAGTGGATGACGTCCAGGGCGGTGAACTTGGGCTTGGGCACCAGCCGCATCTTCGCTTCCACCACGCACGCGAGAGTGCCCTCGGAGCCCACGATCAGGCGCGAGAGGTTGAACGGCTGGTCCTTGGTGAACTCGTCGAGGTTGTAGCCCGAAACCCGCCGCATCAGCTTGGGATAACGCTCCGCGATGAGCCTCCCGGCCGATTCCACCAGCGGCGGGAGCTGCTGGTAGATGCGGCTCTCCAGCCCCTTCCCCGCCTGCCGCGTGGCCAGGGTGTCGGCCGAGAGATCGCCCAGCACCGCCTCGCTGCCGTCGGCCAGGAGCACGGTCAGCTCCAGCACGTGGTCCAGGGTCTTGCCGTAGACGACGGAATGTGCGCCGGACGAGTTGTTGCCGATCATGCCGCCGATGGTGGCCCGGTTCGAGGTGGAGGTGTCCGGCCCGAAGAGCATCCCCATGGGCGCCACGTGGGAGTTGAGGCCGTCCTGGACGAGCCCCGGCTGGACGCGGGCCCAGAGCTCCTCCCGGTTCACCTCCAGCACCTGGTTCATGTACTTGGAGAAGTCCAAGACGATGGCGTGGCCCACGGTCTGGCCCGCCAGCGAAGTGCCGCCGCCCCGGGCCAGCACCGGCACCCGGTGGCGGTTGGCCACCTCGATGACCGCCTGGACGTCGCCCTTGTGCCGGGGGATCACCACGCCCACGGGCTCCATCTGGTAGATGGACGCATCGGTGGCGTAGAGCAGCCGCGAGTAGTGGTCGAACCGGACCTCGCCCTCCACCCGCTTGCGGAGCTCGGCCTCGGTTTCCTGGTAATCCTGCACTTCACGCGCCATGGGAAATGCTCCTCGCCGCCACCCCGTCACGAACGAAGTGGCAATGGCTCAGGTATCCTTGCCTCCACGGGAAGACTCAGTCGATGGGATCGTATCGCTTGACCACGGCCCGCGCGCCCTGCAGAGCCCGGGCATGCGTCTGGATGGCCTTGTGGTCGTCACTTTCGCGATAGCGATCGATGTCTTCCTGACTCTCCCACTCCGCGTAGGAGATGTATTCGCCCGGAGAATCGGTGCACTTCAGCAACTGCTCGGACTTGCAGCCCGGCTGAGCGAGCATGCGCGGGCCGCAGTCTTCCTTCCAGATGCGCTCCGCTTCCGCGGCCTGGCCGGGGTCGACGTTGACGTGGATCAATCTGACAATGGACATGTCAAGTCCTCCTCTTTGCGATTCGTCTGTTACCGTTTATTGCAACTCCTGTGTATACCGCAAGCGATTCGGATGCTGGTGACGGAGCAGCGTGCGTTCAGGTCGCGAACCGTAGCTTGACGCCACACGCAGCCGAAACTTTCGTGAGCGTGTCGAGCCGTGGATTTCGCTGACCGGACAGCGCGCGAGACAGCGCCACCCGATCCAGCTTGGCCTCACGCGCCAGCGCCGACACGCCGCCCTGCGCCTCGGCCACGTTGCGAAAGGCTTTCATGAGCAGGCGAGGGTCATCACCCATCTCCTCGATCGCGGCGTTCAGATAGGCAACGATATCCTCCGGTGTCTTGAGATAATCGCTCGCCCTATGTTCTCTTATGGGCATTTCTTCTCTCCTGTCGATACGCTTGCCAGCGAGTTTGCGCCATTGCAATATCGCGGGCTTGGCGATTCTTGGTTCCAGCACCCAGCAAGATCACGATCTCCTCACCATCCCGCCCGTAGTACAACCTATATCCAACGCCGAAGTCGATCCGCACCTCGGATACACCCCGCCCTACACTCTTGTGATCCCCAAAGTTCCCGAACTCGATTCGATCGATGCGTGTCTGCACACGAGCCCGCGTTTCGGGTGACTGCCGCCGAAGCCATATATCGAAGTAGTCAGTGCCGTCTTCCGAAACGTAGTGCAGTACGACCACTTGACAATCTGTAGCCGATTGACTACAGATTGTCAAGTCTGGTTCGCAAACCTTACGACTGTGTGTGGTCTCGGGCTTCAAACCTGCGCGCGATCATGATCCAGCAATGTCCTTGCCGCGCGGAAGACCTCGTGGAACATGGGCACAGTAAGCTTGCCGGTGAAGGTGTTCTGCTGGCTGGGGTGGTAGGAACCCAGCAAAGTGACGCCGCTGTCGAGGTCGTGGCGGCTTCCGTGGCCGAACCTGGGGCGTGGCCGGGGGAGCGCTTCGCCTGCCTCGGACGCCGCCTTGAGGTATGAGTCGAAGGCGATCTTGCCCAGGGCTATGACCACCCTGAGACGGTGGAGCAGCCGGAGGTCGCGGACCAGATAGCCGCGGCAGTTGTCGAACTCGTACCGGGCGGGCTTGTTGGCGGGGGGCGCGCAGCGGACGGCGGCGGAGATGTAGCAGTCGGTGAGTTCCAGGCCGTCGTCGCGGTCCACGGACTCGGCCTGGTTGGCGAAGCCGTGCTCGAACAGTGCGCGGTAGAGCCAGTCGCCGCTGCGGTCTCCGGTAAACATCCGGCCGGTGCGGTTGCCGCCGTGGGCGGCAGGCGCCAGACCGACGATCAGGAGCCTCGCGGCGCCGTCGCCGAAGCCCGGCAGAGGCCGGCCCCAGTACTTGTTGCCATGATAGCGGCGCGGCGGATTGGCCGCGGTTTCGGCCCGCCAAGCCACCAGCCGGGGGCACCTCCGGCACCGGATCACGGCGCGGTTGACGCGCTCCAGGGAGTCGCTTTGCATAGGCAGGAGGCATAGCGCATCGGGCGGCGGCGCGCCACGGTGACCGAGTCTGTCCGCGGTTCCTCAATACGCATCGAGGAACGGGCACCTGCCCTTGGGGCATTTTACAAGTCTAACCTCAGACTGTATGTAACCATTCGCAAGGACCAAGTTCCCGAACTGCTCTGGCAGAAGTTGACGGCGTTTCGGCGCGAAGCGAACGCTGCATGTGCGTATCTTGGAGCCAGACGTTCCAGGCCTCTAAATACGCATTGATTTTGACTTCAGCACGCAATGAACGGCGCCTTCAACTCAATCCTAAATTCCCTTGGCGACCTACCCGGAGTCATTTTCTGGTTCGCCTCACACGTCACGCATGAGATCGAAGCCGTATCCCCTTACGTTCTGGACCCTGCGTTCACGCAGGTTTGGTGCGGGGCCATCTTTCTTATCTTCCTGATCGCGACCGTACCGTATTCCTTCAAGACATGGAGACTGCGTCGACGCCTCAAGCGCTTGGTCAAGGAACTACCTCGCCCTGAGACTCACGACTCAAGCGAAGGGGCGCAGGACCCGGACAACATCCACGGACTTCGAACAGGTTTTACGCAAGGGTTCGAACGATACCACCGGGTAGCGACGGACACTGTGGGGTTGCCGTGGGAAGAGTTCGAGGAAACGCTGATCAAGCCCCGTGAATCCGAAGTGCCCGTCATCAAGAATCCCGGAGAAGTTTCCCGTTACCTCAATGACGATACGATTATCTTTCCTCGTATATCCACCGTCTACCAGTCCATTCCCAACATTCTCACGGGATCGGGAATCCTGGGCACCTTCATCGGCTTGGCTTTCGGCGTCCATGCAGCGAGCACCGGGATGGCGCAGAGCGGCGCCACCGATCTGGTCGCCTCGCTCCAAGGTCTGCTCGGCGGCGCCGCGCTCGCCTTCGCGACCTCCGTCGTGGGGCTGTTTTTCTCGCTCGTCTTCCTCTTCGTCGAACGCCGGCGGTTGAGAACCCTGCACGTGGCGCTGGACCGCTGGGTGCTCGAACTGGAAACGCGCCTGCTGCGCGTCACGCCCGAGGGGTTGTTGTACGAGGCGGTCTCGCAACAAACCGCAACGGTTGAGGAGCTCAAGACGTTCAATACGGAGCTTGTGTTCTCCATCCAACAGGCCCTTGAGGAAAGGATCGCCAACCGGTTGTCACCGCAACTCGAACGTCTGGTCGAGATCATGGAACAAGTTCGCGAGCAGCAGGCGACCGACTCCGGACAGTTTCTGAGCGCGGCGGTCGACAAGTTCGCTGCCGTTCTGAGTGAGCAAACCGGCTCCCAGTTCGACAACCTAGCGGCTACGGTCGAGCAACTGAACCGCACCCTCGCCACGTCGGCGGACCATTTCAAGGCCACCGTTGACGGCGTGGCCGGCACGTTTGCTCATGATATGGCTCAGGCCGGTAGCGCGGCCGTCTCTCAATTTTCCGGCACGTTGGAGACTCTGAACACTGCCGCCGCAGCACTGGACCAGTCGACCCGGCAAAGCGCCCGGACTCTGGAAGAGATGCAAGGATACATTGGAGAGATGAACAGGCTTCGAGACGCCATGGGTAACTCACACGAGCTCTTGGAACGAGCCGCCGCCCCTCTCACGGGCGCCGCCGAGAACATGCGAATCGCCGGAGATCAAGCGTCTCGCACCCTCGCCGACATGCAGCAGGCAGCCAACCGGTTGACCGAATCCGTGAAGACACTCGACGCGGCGCAGACGAGAGTGCAAAGCGTCTGGGAAACGTACGAACGGCGCTTCGTGTCGGTGGATGCGTCCCTCGAGGCTGTCTTCGTCAAGCTGAACGAAGGGCTCTCCAACTACTGCGATCAAGTCAAGCGGTTCGCCAACGAGCTGGACAAGACTGCGGCAGGCACCGTGGAGAAGCTCGCCGGCGCGGTGGGCGAGCTCAAGGATTTCCTGGACGACCTCGAAGAGATCCTTGAACGACTCATACCCCGGAGGGGAGCTTCTCAGGGATGAGAACCGCTTCGAGATTAGGTTCCCGAACCGGCTCCCACGATAACAACTACCTCGCCAACGTAAGCGACTTGGTGGCGGCCTTCATCTTCGTGTTCATGATCATGCTTGCCGTCTTCGCCCACCAGTTGGCCACGCAGACGAAGAAGTTGGAGGAAGAGACACGAAAACGGGACGAGGTCAGGAAAGAACTCATGGCGGCGGATGAAGCCCGGCTCCAGATTCTCCAGGACATCGCCACGCAGTTGCGGCACGCCGACTTGACCGTCGAAGTGCTTGCAGACCAGGGCATCCTCCGGCTTTCCGAGAACACCGTCAACTTCCCTTCGGGTGGCGAGACCCCCCTGCCGGAGCATCACGCCAACGTAGGACGACTCGCCCACGCCATCGGCGTCGTCGCGTCCTGCTACGCTTGGTCTGGAGAGTCGAGGAAGTCGGCGGTAGAGACCTCGGAGTCCTCGGAGTATTGTTACCAGCCAACCCCGCCGTCTCCGTACGAGTGCCGGCGATTAGCCTTCCGTTGGCGCCTGGAAACCCTGTTGATCGAAGGGCATACCGACACCGTGCCCGTGGCGGCCGGCAAACGGTTTCGTGACAACCTGGAGCTGTCGTCCATGCGCGCCGCCACTGTGCACCGGATGCTGACGGCCTGCGAGCCCGGCCTGGACAATCTGCGCAACCGAGACGGGGTGCCAATCTTGAGCACAAGCGGCTACGGCCACACGCGCCCTGCGACGAACGATCCTGAACGTTTCGCCGCCAACCGCCGCATCGACCTGCGCCTGTTGCTGGAGCCCACGGACGACAATGCGGCCAAGAACCCGATCCAGGTCGATTTGCGCGAGCGATACCGGGAGGGGTGATATTGCAGCACGATCAGGGTTTGTTGGGCAGGCTCACCGACTGGACCGGATTCTCGCCGCTGCCCGATTCGTTCAAGCCGCAACACACGATCGAAGCGGCCCGCCGCGTGCGCGAGAAGATTGATGGCCAGGAGGCCAAGCCGCCACCCAAGTACGACCTGGAAGAATTGTACAAGCGTGTGTGCAGCACCTGGATGCGCACGAAGTCGCTGAACGATCTCGCCGCCCGCGACATGAAGCGACTTCCCTGGGTGCTGTACTTCCTGCCCGCTGCGCAAACCCGCGCTCGGTCCGCCCGCATGTTGGGTGAAGACCCCGAGTTCATCCGGTGCTACGGCGCGTGGCTGGCGCAAGCGTCCAAGTCCGCCGCGGTGCGGGCGTTGCTGTACAACTTCCTGGGCTATTACCCCCGAGGGCTCGAGACCTTCGATTCCGTGCGTGAAATCCTGCTTCGAGAGCTCAGGGCATCGAGGACGCCTTCCCTGAACCGATGGCGGACACGATGCAGTGACCACGGACTTCTTGACCGAGATGGCGAACTGGACTTCCTCCGTTCGCTCACAAGGTCCGGCGAGACAATCCCGTCGATGCTGGACGCCGCCGGCCTGACGGGCCTGCTTGCCCGGTCGGATTTTCTCAAGCGCGGGCTCCTCCAATACCTCCGTGAACACGCCGCGGCTGTCGTGACGGAGCGGCACGTCTCCGCACTGGATCGGTTGCTGGAGTTCGCGACCGTCGAGCACCACCTGCGCTTCAACACAACTGACGTCCGGACTGCCATTGCCGTTTCCTTGCTGGAACCCTTCGAGCAGCAATCTCCTTCTGTTGCAACAAAAGAACGCCTTAAGCGGTTCTTTCTCGGCTACTACGGCGACCCCCGACTCGCCAACCGCGACGCGGCCGCCGGATGGCACGGTGTGCCCGAGAGCGCCCGAACCGTCTTCATGCGTTGGTTGGCCGAGGAAACCCTGGAGGGGTTCTTCAGGATCGTCAAGGAAACCGCGCTGGATCGCCACTGGAAATATCGCAACGTCTTTTGGAGAGCTTATTTCGACCGCGGCCTGATTCGCGATGCGTGGTTCGCCCTTGGCAGCAAGGCGTCACAACTTGCCGGGCAATTGAAGCTCGACAGTGCCGCGACACTCAGCGGCGCCGGCGCGAATCAGTCGGTTCTGATACTCGGCATGAGCGGTGCGACCGTGGTCGAATGGAGCCACAACGGCGCCTGCCGCGTGTGGTTGTCCGGCCACCCGAAGGCGCCGAAGTCCTATCTCAGCAACTACTATGCGGAGAACTTCAGAACCGATTCCGATTTCACCCTGTCACACTTCGGCAGCGAGTCGGGTTCGTGGCAGGACAAGCTCGCGAAATGGCTCCAGGACGAACTCGGCGTCCACGTGCCCCGCAGCGCCTACTATCTGCCGTCCGGCCCACGATGGTGATGCAACCCACCGCAACCCTTACGGACGACGGTCTGGTCTTTCGACTCCAGGACCCTGCGCTGGTTCCCGTGAGCCACTGGGCCGCGCAGAGTCAGGTCGGTTCCGGCGCTGGAATCCTGCTTTGCCTGCGGGAAGAAGAAACCGCCACCGATGTGCACGGCGACGGCTTGCTGGTTCCGTGGACGGCCGTGGCGCAACTCTCCGAAGCGGAGTTGCGGGACCTCGGCCTTCCGGACCCAGCGCCCTTTGCGCTCGAGGTCCGAGCCGACGGCGCCATTCACAGCCCAGGCTTCGCCGTCCACTACAGTTTCGTGCACCAAGGCCGGCGCATACTCGGTGCGAAACGGCAGGGCGCATGGCTCACGGTGGCGGACCAGCACTACATCCTGCTGAACCCCGTCTACTCCGTCGTCGAGGCCATCGCGGGCTACGAGAACGCCACCGGGGACGACGTCGAGAAGCGGATGCTGCACTGGGGTGAGATCGCCGCCCAGCTTCCCCCCGAGACCATTCAGGACGGACACCTTCGCGAACTCCGCTTCGTGGTCGCATCCGCGTTCGAAATCGATCCTTTCGTCAATGGTGCCGACGAACCGGATCTCGATCCTGTCCCGGGCCGGAACACCACGAAGGTGAACGAGCTCGGGGAAGTGGAAACAACCTTCGAGTCTTTGCTGCCCGAGGCCCGTCAAAGGGATTTCGTGCGCCGCTTTCGCGGTCTGCAGAGTGTGCGAAGCCGCTACACCCTTCCCGGCAACACGTTCGTCGTGCTGACGCCCGCAGTACGCGCGGCTCTGGGCACAGTCCGGGAGTATCAGAAGGCTACTCCGGCGGAGCGGCGCGCCTACCTGGAGAATCCGTCCGGTGAGATCCGTCGCGCGCTCGATCTCGACGGCCGAGAAGACGTCGAGGTGGACGACGTCTTCAGCGAGGGAGACCTGAGCGAACGCGTCACCGGCACGGGGCTATGGGAACCGAAGGTGTTGCCGTGGGTGGAGCGCCCGGGCCAGCCGTGGCTCCCGCCGGACAGCTATGGATTAGTTGTGGATGGCGAACAGATTCAGTTGGAGCCCGAGGATCTCGAGCCGCTACGCGAGGCCATACTGGAGGCTCGGGCAACCGAGAAAAGGGAGTTATCTTACAACGGCCACCGAATTCCGGCCAACGATGCAACTCTTGCCGCCATCAGCCTTCTGCAGGAAAACGCGAACGCGAGAACTTCTGACGAAGCGTCCCCTGACGAAAATGCTTCGGGCGTCGGCCGGCCCGATGAAACGGAAAACACCTCCCGCGATCAAGTGCTGCTGATTCTCGACAACCTAGCGTCGGTCAACTTCAGACGCACGCGTCAGGACCGGTTCGCGTTGCCGGCGATGGAAGCTTCGTGGTTGAAATCATCGCTCTTGCCTCATCAGGAAGAGGGCGTGGCTTGGCTACGGCACCATTGGGAGGCCGGGACCTGGGGAGCCTTGCTGGCCGACGACATGGGGCTGGGGAAAACCTTCTGCGCCTTGGCCTTCCTGCGCCTGGTTCGGGAGGGGTTGCGAACCGACGACTCGGTACGCGGCCCAGCGCTGGTGGTGGCGCCGACGGGACTGCTCAAGAACTGGGAAGACGAACATGACCAACGGCTTGGAGGCTCGGGACTGGGAGCCCTGGTGCGCGCCCACGGGCGTGGCTTGCGGGCGCTGCGGGCGCGCCAGGATCGCTCTTGGCAACGCGAGAAGGCGATGGGCGAACCACTTCTTAACCTAGCGCGCCTAGAAGCGGCAGATTGTGTGCTCACGACTTACGAGACCCTGCGTGACCATCAACACAGTTTCGGCAGGATACAGTGGTGCGCGGGCGTCTTCGACGAGGCCCAGAAGATCAAGAATCCGGGCGCGCGCCTCACCGAGGCGGTGCTGGCAATGAATCTGGACTTCGTCCTGCTCATGACGGGCACACCCGTGGAGAACCGGCCAGCGGACATCTGGTCGCTTCTAGATCGAGCGGAACCCGGCCTGTTCGGCACGTTGAAGGACTTCAGCGCACTTTATGAAAGCCAGATGGAGCCCACCGAAGAGACGCCAAGCGCGCTCGACGATCTCAATACGCGATTGACTCACCCCATGGGAGAGGGCGAACCTGCGTTGATGCTGCGGCGTCTCAAGGAGGACTACCTTCCGTCCCTCCCGAACAAGAACGTTTACTACCATACGGACGACATGCCGGACCCGCAAGCCAACGCCTACGAAGGGGTCGTCAACGAAGCACGCGGTCAGAGCGACATGGGCATTTTGGCCGTACTGAGCGAACTGCGCAGAATTTCCTTGCACCCTCTCAGATACCTGGAGGGCGATCTGGAGCAGTACGTCGAACAGTCGGCCCGGCTGATCAGATGCTTCTCGATTCTGGAAGAGGTCCGACAGATGGGTGAAAAGGCGTTGGTCTTCGTCGAGTCCCGTGACATACAGGCCTTCCTGATGATCGCCCTGCGCCAACGGTTCGGCCTTCCCGCCGATGTGCTTTTGATCAACGGGACCGTCACTGGTGACGACCGCAAGCGACGCGTCGATGACTTCCAGGAGCGGGACGGCTTCGACGTCATGGTGCTGTCCCCTCGCGCTGGAGGCGTCGGGCTGACCCTCACCCAAGCGAACCACGTCATCCACCTCTCTCGCTGGTGGAACCCGGCCGTCGAAGATCAATGCACGGACCGGGTCTTTCGCATCGGCCAAGCGCGTCCCGTGCATATTCACCTGCCCATGGCGCGCCATCCGGTGTTCGATGACTTCAGCTTCGATCTGCGCCTGAACCAACTGATGAACACTAAGCGCGACCGCAACCGTCGGGTGCTCGCGCCGCTTTCGTTCTCCACTGAAGACATGAGCGGACTATTTCGCGCCACTGTAGAAGACGCCGCCCAAGCGGCAGGAGACTGACCTTTTACCACGGTCGTTATCAGCGTTGACGCGTCCGAGGGGGTTTTGCTATACCCCTCGAAAACGCAAGGAATTTGCGTGCCTCTCGCCAAAGAAAAGGGGATCCCCATTGCCGCAATTTGACGTTCTCGTTATCGGTGGAGGCGCTTCCGGTCTGCGCGCGGCCATTGCCGCCAAGCGCGCCGGCGCGTCGGTGGCGGTGCTGAGCAAGGTTCATCCGCTGCGAACCAACTCGGCGCTGTCGCCGGGCGGCCTGAACGCGCCCCTGGGCAGCGACGACTCCGCGGAAAAATTCGCCCAGGATATCAGAAGCGCCGGCGACGGCCTGTGCGACACCGAGGCCGTGAACATCCTGGCCTCGGACGCGGCCCGGGAGGTCATCTGGCTCGAGCGCGTGGGCGTGCCCTTCAACCGCGATGCCGACGGGCGTATCGACCGCCGCGGGTTGGGCTCCAGCAGCGTGCAGCGCGCCGCCTATGCCGACGACCGCACCGGGCACATGGTGCTGCATGTCCTGCACGAGCAGTTTCAGAGAGAGGACATCCCTTGCTTCAGCGAGTGGTTCGTCACGTCGCTGATCCAGGACGGCGGAGCGTGCACCGGAGCGGTGGCCCTGGGGCACCGGAGCGGCCAGCTCGAAACCTTCGCGGCCGGCGCGGTGGTCCTCGCCACCGGCGGCGCCACCCAGTTGTACCGTCCGTGCACCTCGGCGGTGGGCACCACCGGCGACGGCCTCATGCTGGCCTACGACCTGGGCGTCGGCCTGGTGGACCTGGAGATGGTGCAGTTCCATCCCACGGTGTACAGCGCGGACCGGACGGCACTCGTCAGCGAGGCGACCTTGAGCGAGGGCGCGCAGCTCGTCAACGAGTCGGGCGACACGGTGGTGGATGCCACGGGGTTGTCCAGGGCGCAGCTCGCAGCGGCGGTCCACGAGGTAGGCCACAACGGCGGCGGACCGGTATCCCTCGACCTTCGCCCGGTAGCGGACCTGGCGTCGCGCTTTCCCGGGGCGATGGAGGTGGTCAAGTCCATGGCCGGGATCGACGCGTCCCAGAACCCGGTTCCGGTTCAGCCGGTGGCGCACCGGCCCATGGGCGGCATCGAGACCAACGCGGCCGGCGAGACCTCGGTGGCCGGGCTCTACGCCGTCGGCGAGTGCGCCCACAACGGGCTCAACGGCGCCGGACGGCTTCCGGGCAACACCCTCACCGAAGCGGTGGTGTTCGGCAAGCGCGTGGGAGAATCGGCGGCAGCCCACGCCAAGTCGGCGGGCGCCAGGGAAGCGGCCGGCTCCGCCGCGCGGGACAACGAGCGGCTGGCGGAAATCACCTCCGGAGACTCCTCCGGCGACACCATGGGCACCATCCATCGCGAGCTGGGCGAACTGATGAGCGCCAACCTCGGCGTGACCCGCACGGACGCGGGGCTGGCCGAGGCCCAGGACAAGATCCGCGCGCTGCAAGAGCGTCACGCCGCGCTTCGCGTCAACAACAAGTCGCGGATCTACAACTATGCGCTGGCAGGCCATATCGAGCTGGGGAACCTCCTCAAGCTGGCGGAGGCCACGGCGCTGGCGGCACGAGGCCGCGCCGAGAGCCGCGGCGCCCATCTCAGAAGCGACCATCCGGAGAAGGACGATTCGAACTGGAAGGCGCACACCGTGGTGCGCCCGCAGGACGGCTCGCCGAAGCTCGATACCCGGCCGGTATCGGCGTAACGGCGGGCACCACGCCCGCACGTCCGCGCGCGGACAAGGGCGGGAGGCGCCGGCCAAGGAGGACTCATGGAAGTCACCTACAAGATCAATCGCAAGGACCCGGAGAACGGCGGCGAGTCGGGCTACGCCACCTACCAGGTGGACCTGCCCGAGGACGCCACGGTCCTGGATGGGCTCCAGAAGATCCGGGACGAGCAGGATGACAGCCTGGCCTTCCGCGCCTCCTGTTGCCAGGGCACCTGCGGCGAGTGCGCGGTGCGCATCAACTACAAGGCCCAGTTCACCTGCACCACCCGGATCGCCGACGTCACCAAGAAGGCCCCCGAGGTCCAGTTGGACCCGGTGCGCAACATACCGGTGATCAAGGACCTGGTGTTCGACATGGACGCCTTCACCTGGGACAAGCTGGCGGCCATGAAGCCGTGGATGGCGCCCGAGGACGAGTTCGCGCCCACCGAGAACGTCGTGTCCGAGGCGGAGATGGCGGACGTGCGCAAGACCATGAGCTGCTACCAGTGCGGCCTGTGCGACGAGGGCTGCGCGGTGCTGCCGGTGAACTTCGACTTCCTGGGGCCCGGCGCCTTGGTCAAGAGCTACCGCTTCGTCATGGACCCGCGGGAGAGCGGAGCCGAGATGGAGGCCCGCATGAAGGTGGTGGAGCAGCCCCAGGGGCTTTGGGACTGCGTCCACTGCTACGAGGCCGACGGCAAGTGCCCGCGCCGGCTGACCCCGTCCACCAAGATCATGGAGATGCGCGACGTGTCCTTCAAGGAAGGCATCAAGCACGAGAAGGTGAGCCGGCACCACGCGAGCTTCATCAACTCCGTGAAGCAGACCGGCTGGCTCGACGAGCGCAAGCTGGTGATGGAGACCGAGGGGCTGACCAACGTGACCGGACTGATGAAGCTCCTGCCCACCGCCGTGCGGGCGATGCGGCGAGGGAAAATGCCCGGCCGCCACGAGAAGCGCCCGGGGGCCGATCAGATCAAGCGCATTATCGAGAAAGCGGAGGACTCCAAGTGAAATACGCGTTCTACCCCGGATGTGTGGCCAAGGGCGGCTGTCCCGAGCTCTACTCCGCCGCCGTCAAGGTGGCCGAGAAGCTCGACATCGAACTCGAGGAGATGACCGACGTGTCGTGCACCGGCGCCGGCTGCATGCCGACGCAGTTGTCGGACCCCATCAACGCGCGGACCTTCGCCAAGGCGGAGCAGATGGGACTGCCCATCATGACCATCTGCAGCACCTGCCAGGGCGTCTTCAGCCAGGCCAACCACCGGCTGCAGGACCCCGAGTACCGGGAAGAGATCAACCGCGAGTACCTGGCCGAGGAAGGACTGTCGTACCAGGGCACCACCGAGGTCACGCACATGCTGTGGGTGCTGTTCGAGGACTACGGCATCGAGAAGCTCAAGACGCTGATCCAGCGTCCCCTGAACGGGCTCAAGGTGTCGCCCTTCTACGGCTGCTTCCTGCGCCGGCCCGGCAACATCATGGTGCCCACCAAGGAGGTGGGCGGTCGCCGGACCTACCTGGAGGACCTCACCAGCATCCTGGGGGCGGAGAACGTCGACATCAGCGGCAAGACCAAGTGCTGCGGCTTCCCGATCCTCACCGCCAACGAGGAGGCGTCGCTGGGCATGGTGTCCAAGCACGCCGGCGAGTCAAAGGGCAACGGCGCCGACTGCATGGTGACCCCCTGTCCGCTGTGCCATCTGAACCTCGACGGCAACCAGCCGCGAGCCGAAGGCCAGAAGGGCGAGAAGATCGACTTGCCCATCATCCATCTGCCGCAGCTCGTGGGATTGGCGCTGGGGTTCGACCCCGACGAAATGCAGCTCGGCCGGCACATCGTGTCCACCAAGGCGGTCAACGACAAGATCGACATGCTCACTTAGAGGATGGGCAAGGACGAGTACAAGCCCAATCCCGTCAACCTGGCCCGGGAACTGTTCAAGTTCCGCAAGGCGCAGCGTCCCTTCGGCTACTACTACGCCGTGAAGGTCCGGCTCGGCCACGCGTGGGTAGAGGACGAGACGGCCCTGGCGGAGATCCTGTCCGGCATCGACGAGCTGGGCTACGAGGTGGTCCGGAAGAAGCAGTGAAGCCAAACGCGAAAAGGAGCGCGGACACGGTCGAATCATGAACAGCATAGCAATCGACAACAAGAGAACTCTGCGGCAGGACACTTGGTGGGTGGAGCCCATGCTGGTGGTGCTGGGTCTGGGCGCCTTCGCCGTCTATTCGACCTGGGCCGCGCTTCAGAACGGCAACTACTACGCGGCGCCGTACCTGTCGCCCTTCTACTCGCCGTGCCTGGCCATCAACTGCGAGCACGTGAGCGTGCCGCTGTTCGGGTCGTGGTACAACTGGTCCCCGGCGATCCTGATCCTGTGGATCCCGGGCGGCTTCCGGCTGACCTGCTACTACTACCGCAAGGCCTACTACCGCTCCTTCTTCTGGTCGCCGCCGGCCTGCGCGGTGCGGGACGCGGCCGGCAGCTATTCCGGCGAGACCCGCTTCCCGTTCATCCTGCAGAACGTCCACCGCTACTTCTTCTGGGCGTCGCTGCCGATCCTGGCTTTCCTGTGGTGGGACGCGATCATCGCGTTCAACTTCGGCGGCAGCTTCGGCATCGGCCTGGGCACGCTGGTGCTCATCGCCAACGCCGCCCTGCTGTCCCTCTACAGCTTTTCCTGCCACTCGTGCCGGCACCTGTGCGGCGGCGGGCTCAACAGCTTCAAGGCGGCGCCGGGACGCTACAAGGCCTGGGGCATCGTCACAAAGCTGAACGAGAAGCACATGCAGATCGCCTGGGTGAGCCTCGTATGGGTGGGCCTCACCGACGTCTACGTGCGGCTGCTGGCCCACGGCGTGATCCAGGACCTGAGGATCATCTGATGGCCGGCGAGAGCTACGAGACGCACGACTACGACGTGGTGGTGGTGGGAGCCGGGGGCGCCGGGCTGCGGGCCGGCATCGAGGCCCACGACAAGGGCTGCAGGACCGCCATCATCTGCAAGTCGCTGCTGGGCAAGGCCCACACGGTCATGGCCGAGGGCGGAATCGCCGCCGCCATGGGCAACGTCTGGCCGGAGGACAATTGGAAAGTCCACTTCCGCGACACCATGCGCGGCGGCAAGCTCCTGAACAACTGGCGCATGGCGCAGATCCACGCCCAGCAGGCGCCGGACCGGGTGCTCGAGCTGGAGGAGTGGGGCGCGCTGTTCGACCGCACCGACGAGGGACTGATCCTGCAACGGGACTTCGGCGGCCACCGCTACGCCCGCCTGGCCCACGTGGGCGACCGCACCGGTCTGGAGATGATCCGCACGCTCCAGCAGCGCGCCGTGGCGCTGGACATCGACGTCTACATGGAGTGCAACATCCAGCACCTGCTGATGAACGACGGCCGGGTGAGCGGAGCGGTGGGCTACTGGCGCGAGAGCGGCGAGCTGATCGTGTTCAACTGCAAGGCCGTGGTGCTGGCCACCGGCGGCTCCGGCAAGTGCTGGCAGGTGACCTCCAACTCCTGGGAGTACAGCGGCGACGGCATGGGCATGGCCATGGAGGTGGGCGCCGACCTCATCGACATGGAGAAGGTGCAGTTCCACCCCACCGGAATGGTCTGGCCCCCCAGCGTGCGCGGCATCCTGGTGACCGAGGGCGTGCGCGGCGACGGCGGCACGTTGCTCAACTCCGAGGGCGAACGCTTCATGTTCAACTACATCCCGGAGTTCTTCAAGGCGGAGACCGCGGACAACGAGACCGAGGCGGACGCCTGGTACCAGGACAAGAAGAACAACCGCCGCACCCCGGACCTGCTGCCGCGGGACGAAGTGGCGAGGGCCATCAACGCCGAGGTCAAGGCTGGCCGCGGGACGGAGCACGGCGGCGTGTACCTGGACATCGCCAACCGCCGCGACTCGGAGTACATCATGCGGCGGCTGCCGTCCATGTACCACCAGTTCAAGGAGCTGGCGGACGTGGATATCACCAAGGAAGCCATGGAGGTGGGGCCCACCTGCCACTACATCATGGGCGGCGTCCGGGTGGACGCGGACACCTCCGCCACCGCGGTATCGGGCCTGTATGCCGCGGGCGAGGTGGCGGGAGGACTGCACGGCGCCAACCGGCTGGGCGGCAACTCCCTGTCCGACCTGCTGGTGTTCGGGCGCATCGCCGGTGAATCCGCCGCGGACTACGCCTTGGGCGCGGAGGCGGCGGCAAAGGCCGATCCGGCGGAGGTGGACCGGGTCACGACGCTGATGCTGGAGTCCTTCACCGACCGCGGAGACGAGAACCCCTACGCCATCCACAGCGATCTCCAGCGCACCATGCACAACCTCGTCGGCATCATCCGCACCGAGAGCGAGATGCTGAAGGCGATGGAGGAGGTCGAGGCGTACAAGGACCGTGCCGAGCGGGTGAAGGTCGAGGGCGGCCGGCGCTTCAACCCCGGCTGGCACCTGGCGCTGGACCTGCGGAACCTGTTGGCCGTGGCCGAAGCCGCCACCCTGTCGGCCCTCGAGTGCAAGGAAAGCCGCGGCGGCCACACCCGGGACGACTACCCCGACCCCGACCCCAAGTACGGCAGCGTCAACGTGGTCACGCGCAAGCAGAACGGAGCCATCTCGGTCTCCCTCGAGCCCCTGCCCGAGATGCCCGAGGAGCTCAGGAAGATCGTCGAGGAGCAAGTTTGATGTCTGAAGCAGCGGTCGCAGGAAACGGTGGCGAAGCGAAAATGCGGGTCTGGCGCGGCGACGCCGGCGGTGGAGAGTTCAGGGACTACACCGTGCCGCTCCAGGAGGGCATGGTGGTGCTGGACGTGATCCACAGCATCCAGGCCATGCACGCCGGCGACCTCGCCGTACGCTGGAACTGCAAGGCCGGCAAGTGCGGCTCGTGCAGCGCCGAGGTCAACGGCAAGCCGCGGCTCATGTGCATGACGCGCATGAACACGTTCGAGCCCGACGAGACCATCACGGTGGCGCCCATCAAGACCTTCCCGCTGATCCGCGACCTCGTCACCGACGTGTCGTACAACTACGAGAAGGCCAAGACCGTCCCGCCCTTCAAGCCCAAGCCCAAGGAGGCCGACGGCACCCGGCGCATGTACCAGGAGGACATCGACCGGGTGCAGGAGTTCCACAAGTGCATCGAATGCTTCCTGTGCCAGAACGTCTGCCACGTGATCCGGGACCACGACGACAACAAGCCGGGCTTCGCCGGGCCGCGTCTCTTCGTTCGGGTGGCCAGTTTGGAGATGCACCCGCTGGACACCGACGACCGGCTGGAGTTCCTGCGCAAGGAGGCCGGGCTGGGCTTCTGCAACATCACCAAGTGCTGCACCGAGGTCTGCCCGGAGCACATCAAGATCACCGACAACTCCATCATCCCCTTGAAGGAACGCGTGGTGACGCGCTTCTACGATCCCATCGCTCGGCTGCTCGGGGCGCTGGGCGGCAAAGGGTCCTGACCTGTCAAATTTACCCTCTCCCTCTGGGAGAGGGTGGCCGAAGGCCGGGTGAGGGCCACGGCCGCATCGCATCTGTCAGTTGATTCTGACTCCGAGGGGACGGTTGGCGCCATGGAATTGTCGGAACGAGTAGCGCTGGTCACGGGCGGCGGCACCGGCATCGGCAAGGCCGTGGCGCGGGCCATGGCCCAGGAGGGCGCCAGGGTCGTCATCGCGGCGCGTGACGGGGCCAGGCTTGAGGCGGTGGCCGAAGAACTCCGGGCCGAAGGTCATTCGGTACTGCCGGTTCCGGTCGACGTCAGGAACAGGGCCGGTATCCGGGATTGCGTGGACACGATCCGCGATCACTGGGGCCGGGTCCATATCCTGGTGAACAACGCCGGGACCTCGGGGATGACGCCCATGGATGACGCCGACGACGGTCTGTGGCACACCATCGTCGATACGAACCTGACGGGGGTCTACCTGCTGACGAAGGAAGTGCTGGGCATCATGAGCGGGGACGGTGACGGCCGCATCATCAACATGTCCTCGGTGCTCGGCAAGTTCGGCGTTCCCGGCTATGCCGCTTACTGCGCCAGCAAGCACGGCCTCATCGGCTTCACCCGGGCGCTGGCGCTGGAGCTGGTCGACCGCGGCATCACCGTCAACGCCCTGTGCCCCGGCTGGGTGGACACGGAGATGTCCCGCGCCGGCATCGAGCAGATCGCCGCGCAACAGGGAACGGACCCCGAGTCGTTCAAGCAGCAGGCGCTCGCGGGCGTGCCGATCCGGCGGTTCCTGGAGCCGGAGGAGATCGCCCGGTTCGCGGTGTACCTGGCATCGGACAAGGCGTCCGGCATCACCGGACAGGCTCTCAACATCTGCGGCGGGCAGACCATGGTGTAACCTATGACGATCCCGGAACTCGAGGCCATAGCCAAGGAAATCAGGGTCGACGTGATCCGCATGCTGGTGGAGGCAGGCTCCGGCCACCCGGGCGGCTCGCTGTCCTGCACGGACATCGTGACGGCGCTGTACTTTCACCAGATGCGCCACCGCCCGGACCAGCCCGACTGGCCGGACCGGGACCGGTTCGTGCTCTCCAAGGGGCACTGCGTGCCCGCGGTGTACGCCGCCCTGGCCCGGGCCGGCTACCTCGAGCGGGAGGAGACGCTGAGCCTGCGCAAGCTCAACAGCCGGATGCAGGGGCACCCGGACCGGCACCGCTTCCCCTACGTGGAGGCCTCCACCGGCTCCCTCGGACAGGGCCTGTCGGTGGCCGTGGGAATGGCGCTGGCGGGAAAGGCCGGCGGCAAGGACTACCGCACGTACTGCGTGATCAGCGACGGCGAGTGCCAGGCCGGGCAAATCTGGGAGGCGGCCATGTCCGCGCCCCGTTTCAAGCTCGACAACCTCTGCGTGCTCATGGACTACAACCACATCCAGCTGAGCGGGGTGACCGACGAGATCATGAGCCTGGAGCCGCTGCTGGACAAGTGGCGCGCCTTCAACTGGAACACCCTGGAGATCGACGGCCACAGCTTCCCGGCTATCCTGGAGGCCCTGAAGGCGGCGGAGCAGCATCGCGACGGCCCCACCATGATCGTCTGCCAGACAGTCAAGGGCAAGGGGGTCAGCTTCATGGAGAACCGCTGGGAATGGCACGGCAAGGCCCCCAGCCGCGAGGAAGGCGACCGCGCCATCGAAGAGTTGGTCAACGGCGGATAGGAACCACCGCCCCGCAGGAACAACCTCGGGTAGGGGCGACCGGCGGTCGCCCCTACGGGTATCCGCAGCAAGGAAGAGAAATGAGCGCAACCGCAACACGCGTCACCTTCGGCGAGACCGTCACCCGGCTGGCCGACGACAATCCGGATATCGTCGTCCTCGACGCCGACCTCCGGAAGTCCACCATGACCGACGAGTTCTCGCGCAAGCATCCCGACCGCTTCTTCGACGTCGGCATCGCCGAGGGCAACATGGTGGGCGTCGGCGCGGGCATGGCCCTGGCCGGCAAGATCCCCTTCATCTGCAGCTTCGCCTGCTTCGTGGTGGGCCGCTTCGAACAGATCCGCATGGCGGTGGCGTACAACCGCGCCAACGTGAAGATCGTCGGCACCCATGCCGGCATCGGCATCGGCGAGGACGGCTACAGCCAGATGGCCACCGAAGACGTGGGCCTCATGCGCACGCTACCCAACATGGCCGTGGTGCAGCCGGCGGACGCCATCGAGACCCGCGGCGCGGTGGAGTACATCGCGCAACACGACGGACCCGTGTTCCTGCGGCTCACGCGCCAGAAGGTGGCCGACGTCAACGGCGAAGGCTACGAGTTCCGTTTCGGAAAGGCGGTAGTGCTGCGGGAAGGCGCGGACGTGTCGCTCGTGGGGACCGGCGCCGTGATGGAGAATGTGCTCACGGCCGCCGACCTGCTGGCCGAACGAGGCATCAACGCCCAGGTCGTCAACATCCACACCATCAAGCCCATCGACACCGGGTTCATCGAATCCGTGGCGTCAACTCACGGCAGGATCGTCACCGTGGAGGACCACGGCATCTCCGGCGGCCTCGGCAGCGCCGTAGCCGAAGCCGTGGCCGAGCTCGGCCGCGGCCGGGTGCGGCGGGTCGGCGTCACCGAGTTCGCCGAATCCGGCGACACCGAGGGACTTTACGGGAAGTACGGACTGTCCGCCGAGCACATCAGCGCGGCGGCGGTGGAGTTGATGGACTAGCGGTTGCGCGAGGCGGCTCCGGCACTTCAACTTCATGCGACTCGAAACCGTCGCGGGCGCCCTTCAGGCATGCACGGGCGTCGTCGAGCCCGGCCATCACTTTGTCGAATGCCGGGGACATCTATTCGGACGCGGCTGAAGGCTCGCTGCGGTCTCGCTCGGCGGACCCTTCTTCACCTTCACCTGACGGCGCTTCACCATCGACTGCTTCGGCGGAAGCGGTTTCAGCTTCACCATCCGCGGCCTCGGCCTGAACTTCTCCCTCCGGCTGATCCTCCGACACCACCTTCACCTTGATGCTCGGCATCACTTCCGGCCGGAGCCGGATGGGGACCTCGTAGTCGCCCACGTTCTTGATGGGGGCGTCCAGGACGATCCTGCGGCGCTCGACGTCGTAGCCCTGCTCCTTGAGCGCCTTCTCGATGTCCATGGTGGTCACCGAGCCGAAGAGCCGGCCCTCCTCGCCGACCTTGGCGGTGAACTCGAGAGACACTCCGGCGAGCTTGTCGCTGATGCCTTGCGCCTCCTTGGTGAGGCGCTCGCGGCGTTGGGCGATCATGCGCTGCTCGTGCTCCAGGGCCTTGAGGTTCTTGTTGTTAGCCAGCACCACGAGGCCGCGGGGCAGCAGGTAGTTGCGGGCGTAACCGTCCTTGACCTTCACCACGTCGCCCATGTGGCCCAGGTTTTCAATGTCTTCCTTCAGAACGACTTCCATCGAATCTCCTTCAGGTCAGGCCGGCGGTACGCCGCTTGAGGCGACGGAAGTCGCCCCACAGGTCGAAGAACCCCAGGCCGATGACCAGCACCGTGAGAACCTGCTCGAAGACGATGAGCAGGTATCCCAGCACGCGAAAAAACATCGGAACCTTCTTGTGATGAAAATAGTACGCGACGATGGCAAGGCCGTGGAAGAAGTAGAACACGGTGCATACGAAAACCACGTTCACCGCCAGAGCGCGCAGAACCTCTCCCAAGGGCAGAAAAAGCGCCAGGCTGGGAACCAGCAACAGCCACACCATGTGATCCGGCGACTTCCATTCCTTCAGGTCTCCCGCCTCGAAGAAAAACGAGCGATACTGCGGGAACTGCCACGACAGCAACCCCAGGTTCACCAGCACCGCGACTCCGATGGCGAAAAAGACCATCGCGGGCAGCATCTGGACGAACAGCGCCGCCATCTGCTCCGCCTGCTCCCGCAGGAACTCGATGGTCTCGCCGGACAGTCCCATGCGCTGGTAGGCCTCCAAGGTCGCGAGGACCTGAGCGTGGGCGCCGGCCTTCAGCGTCGTCCACAGGGTCGAGAGCGAGCCCGCGAACGCCGTCGCCGTCACCAGCATGATCGCCACCGTGCAGATGGCGTTGCCGCTCACCATGGTGGCAATGGACCACCCTCGCCCGAAGGAAAAGAACAGCAGGAAGGTCACCAGCGCGAAAACCAGGTAGGCCGCCGCGGCTTCCAGGCCGGCCATGGCGAAGACGAACACCACCGCCGCCGCCGGCAGCAGGAGCCCCGCCTGCTTCCCCGCCCTCACGCCCACGTACAGGGCCGGGAAGATCACCAGTGGAAGCACAACCAGACCGGCGACCGGCACCCTCAGCCCCGCGAAGAAAAGCAGCAGGGTGGCGGCCAGGCCCAGGCCGAACCACTTCAGCGTGTCAAGCCCATTCATAAACAGACCCGTCGCGGCCCGCCCACGGCGGGAAGCTCCCGCAATTTGCCGCGCATTTGCATGTCACAGGCCACCAGGCGGGGGCCGCCGGATCAGAGCTTTACGGTGGTATAGGGGAGTAACGCTACCAGACGGGCCCGCTTGATTGCCTTGGACAAGCGTCGTTGACACCAGCAACAGGTTCCGGTGATGCGGCTCGGTGTGATCTTGCCGCGCTCCGTCATGAACCCGCTCAGGAGCTTGGTGTCCTTGTAGTCGAAACGAAGATCCTGGTTGGCGCAGAAGCGGCACACCTTGCGGCGCGACATGCCGCGCCGACGAGGTGGCGAATCATGATCTTCCGAGCCTCTTCTCCCGCGATATTCTGCCATCTTTACCTAGTGTCCCGCTCTTCCATCCGTCCGTTCCGCCTCCCCGAAGCCGCTAGGCTTCAGAGCCGTCCTGGACTTCCTTGGGTTCTTCCGCCTGCTCGGCGGCCGCTGCCGGTGTGGATTCTGATTCTGGTGCCGAGGTTGATTCCGGCTCCGGCGTTGATTCCGGCTCCGGTGCCGCCGCCGGTTCCGGTGCGGGCGCGGGTTGATCCGTCCGCGCCAGGGGCAGCACGTCCTCGTCCAGAACCACGGTCATGCAGCGCATGACCTCGTCGCTCAGCCGCATCAGCCGCTCGAGCTCCTCGCTGGTTCCCGCCGAAGCCTGGTACTGGACCAGGTTGTAGAAGCCCCTGCCCTGCTTCTCGATGGGGTAGGCGAGATCGCGCATGCCCCATTCCTCGAAATGCGTAACGGTTGCTCCTCGCCCTTCCAGAACTCCCAGGTACCTGTCACAGAGCTCTTTGTTCTTGCCGCTGTGAACCGGGTGAACGATGAAAAGCGTCTCGTAATGGGTTGTTTCTTCAGCCATAATCGTCGGATTTTCTTAACACAGGGGTGGTCCCTTTACAACCTGCGGGCTCACACCAGCAGCGGCGCGATGACCAGCGAAACCACTGACATGAGCTTGATCAGGATGTTCATGGACGGGCCGGAGGTGTCCTTGAGCGGATCGCCGACGGTGTCGCCGACCACGGCGGCCTTGTGCGCCTCGCCGCCCTTCTCCTCGTCCTGCAGGTCTCCCCGCTCGATGTATTTCTTGGCGTTGTCCCAGGCGCCGCCGGCGTTGGACATGAGCAGCGCCAGCAGCACGCCCGAGACCAGCGCGCCGGCCAGCATCCCGCCCAGCGCCACCGGGCCCAGCGCGAAGCCCACCACCACCGGCACCACCACCGCCACCAGCCCCGGCACCACCATCTCCTTGATGGCCGCCCGGGTGGAGATGTCCACGCAACTGGCCGCGTCGGGCTTGACCCCCTCGCGGCCCTCCAGCAGGCCGGGGATCTCGCGGAACTGCCTGCGGATCTCGTCGATCATCCGTCCGGCGGCCCTGCCCACCGCGGTCATGGTCATGGCGCCGATGAGGTACGGGATCAGGCCGCCGATGAACAGGCCCACCACCACCTCCGGCGAGGTAACGAGAATCTGCAACGGCTCCCGCCCAAGGGCAGCAAGCTCGGTGTCCACGGTCCTCGTGTAGGCCGAGAACAGTGCCAGCGCGGTCAGGGCCGCCGAGCCGATGGCGAAGCCCTTGCCGATGGCCGCCGTGGTATTGCCCAGCGAATCGAGCCCGTCGGTGATCTTGCGCACCTCGGGGCCCAGGCCGCACATCTCGGAGATGCCGCCGGCGTTGTCGGCGATGGGGCCGTAGGCGTCCACGCTCATGGTGATGCCCACCGTGGCCAGCATGGCCACCGCGGCGATGCCGATGCCGTAGAGCTGGGCCGCGCCGTAGGAAACCCAGATGGCGATGGCGATGACCACCACCGGCGCTGCGACGCTCTCCAGGCCCACGGCCAGGCCGTGGATGATGTTGGTGGCGTGGCCGGTGCGGCTGGCCTCGGCGATGCGCTCCACCGGCTTGGCGGAGGTGTAGTACTCGGTGATGAGGCCGATGAGGATGCCGCCCAGCGAACCGGCGAGCACCGCCCAGAAGACGCCGATGGTGACGCCGTAGGCGAGGATGAGCACCAGCGCCGCCACCAGGAACAGCACGGTGGTGAGGATCGTGGCGCCTCGCAGCGCCGACTGCGGGTCGATCTTCTTGAAGATGTGCATGGAATAGATGCCCACCACCGAGGCGATGAGCCCCACGACGGCCAGGATGAGCGGAAGCGCCATCAGGGTGGCCCGGGAAGCATCGGCCCCGGAGGAGAACAACCCGGCGAGCCCCGCCGTCGTGATGGTGCTGGCAATGGCGATGGACGCGATCACCGAGCCGACGTAGGACTCGAACAGGTCGGCCCCCATGCCGGCGACGTCGCCGACGTTGTCGCCGACGTTGTCCGCGATCACGCCCGGGTTGCGCGGGTCGTCCTCGGGAATACCCGCCTCGACCTTGCCTACCAGATCGGAGCCCACATCCGCGGCCTTGGTGTAGATGCCGCCGCCGACACGGGAGAACAGCGCGATGGAGCTGGCGCCCATGGCAAAGCCGCTGATGTACTTGGCGTTCTCCGTGTCACCGTAGAGCAGGAACAGGATGCCCACGCCCAGGAGCCCGAGACTGGCCACCGACAGGCCCATCACCGAGCCGCCGTTGAAGGCCATGAGCAGCGCTTCCGCCTGGCCGCCCTCGGCGGCCGCCTGGGACGTGCGCACGTTGGCGCGGGTGGCCGCCTTCATGCCGAGGAATCCCGCGATCACCGAACAAATCGCGCCGGCGAAGAACGCCAGCGCGGTGTCGACCCCGAGCTGCCATGCCAGCAGCAACGCCACCACCACCACGAATATCGAAAGAACGATGTACTCGCGCTTGAGGAAGGCCATGGCTCCTTCGTAGATGGAGTCGCTGACCGACTGCATGCCCGCATCCTTGACTCCGACCTTGATGATGCCCCGATACGCCGCGTACGCGATGATAAGCCCCACCGCGCCCAGTATCGGCGCCCAAACCGCCAAACCATCCATAACGCCCCTCCTCTATTGAGAAGCCTGCCCGGTCAGCACGGAATCTACCGCGGGGCAGGCTCCTGTCGATTGAAATCTTCCATGGCCCGCACCGGGCCCTTCAGTACGATTGCTTCCAGCGCTTCCTCGGCCCTGGACAGGATGTCCTCCAACGATCGCTGCTCCTCGGCCGAGAACCGGCTCAGCACGTATTCCACCGGGTCCACCCCCGCGGGTGGACGGCCGATGCCCATGCGGAGCCGGACGAAGTCACGGTCGGCCACATGCTGCAGGATCGACGCCAAGCCCCGGTGTCCGCCGGCGGACCCGCCGCAGCGGATCCGCAAGCGCCCGAAGGGCAGATCCAGGTCGTCGTAGGCCACCACCAAATCCGCGCCCCGGACCCGAAAGCGCCGCAGCAGAGCCGCGACCGCCACGCCGCTGTTGTTCATGTAGGTCTGGGGCTTGGCGAGCACCAGGGACTCCCGCTCCCACTCTCCCCGACCCACCAACGATTCGCACCGGTCGTCGCCGATGCGGATCCCCCTGGCTTCCGCGATGCGGTCCAGCAGCAGAAACCCGAGATTATGGCGCGTGCGCGCGTATCGCCGGCCCGGGTTGCCCAGGCCCACCACGAGATTCACGCGGCTACCCTGTTACGGAACCCCGACCGCGTGGAGGACTCCCGGATATCGGCGACGCGCGTGGAGATCACTCGCTGGTCTGTTCCGCGGACTCCGCGGCCTGTTCCTCGGCCGCTTCCGCGGTCTCCTCCGCCGCCCCTTCAGCCTCCTCCTCCGCCAGGGTGGAGACCGTGGGCGCAAGCACCGACACCAGGGTCAGATCCGGAGTGTGGTTGACCACGTCGGGCGGCAGGGTGATGTCGCCGGCCTTGAGCGCGTGACCGATCTCCAGGGGAGAAACGTCCACTTCTATCTGCGCCGGGATATCCATGGGCAGGCACTCGACCTCCAGCTCCCGCACGATGGGCTGCAACACCCCTCCGTGGACGACGCCCTCGGCCCGCCCCACGAAATGAAGGCCGACCATGACGGTGATCTTCCGCGTCACGTCCACCTCGTAGAAGTCGATGTGGGCGACGGCATGGGTCACCGGGTGATACTGCACGTTCTTGATGAGGACGAGCCTGCCGTCGAGACTGTCGGCGGCGGACTTGAACCGGAGCACATGAGAGCCCTCCAGGCTGCCGACACGGCTCCTGAGCTCCCGGCCGTTCACCTGCATGGCGACGCCGTCGGTCCCACGGCCGTAAACGACTCCAGGAAGGATTCCGTCGCGCCGCAGGCGTCCCGCGTCGCGCTTGTTGCCGACCTGCCTCGTCTCTACCGGAACTTCTACCGTTTCCAAAACCTGAACCTCCTGCGGAAATGCCGCGAATACCGTGAACGCGGTCGATCAGAAAAGCGAGCTGATGGACCTCTCCAGGTGGGTCCTGCGAATGGCCTCCCCGATGAGAGGCGCCACCGACAGGGGCTTCAACTTGTCGCACCTGGCCATCTTTTCGCTCAAGGGAACGGTGTCGGTGACCACCATCTCCTCCATGGGCGAGTCGTTGATCCTGTCCAGCGCCTTGCCCGAGAGGATGGCGTGGGTGCAGCAGCCGATGACCTTTCTCGCGCCCGCCCGGACCAACGCTTCCGCGGCCATGGCGATGGTCCCGGCCGTGTCCACCATGTCGTCGATGAGGATGGCGGTCTTGCCGTCCACCTCGCCGATGATGTTCATCTCCTCCACCACGTTGGCGTCGGCACGGCGCTTGTCGATGACCGCCATCGCCACGTTCAGCTTGGTGGCGAAGGCCCGCGCGCGCTGAGCGCCGCCCGCGTCCGGCGACACAACGGTCGATTTCTCTCCGCCGACGCGGCTCTCCAGGTACTGCAGCAGCACCGGCGACGCGTAGAGGTTGTCCACCGGGATGTTGAAGAAGCCCTGGATCTGGCCCGAATGAAGGTCCATGGTGAGCATGCGCGCGGCGCCGGCGGTGGTAATGAGATCCGCCACCAGCTTGGCGCTGATGGGTACCCTGGGGGCTACCTTCCGGTCCTGCCGCGCGTAACCGTAGTAGGGGATCACCGCGGTCACCCGCTTGGCCGAGGCGCGCCGGAACGCGTCCAGCATGATCAGCAGCTCCATCAGGTTGTCGTTGCCGGGCGCGCAGGTCGACTGGATCACGAAGACGTCGCAGCCGCGCACGTTTTCCTTGATCTCCACCCGGATCTCACCGTCGCTGAAAGTCTCCACCAACGCCTCCCCCAAGGGGATCTCGAGACCGTGGCAGATATCGCGCGCCAGCGGGGGATTGGAATTACCCGCGAAGATTCTCATTTCATCGTGCAACGACCCCATGTCACCTACCTGTTGCCGTGAGAGAAAGCGCCAGTGCTGTCGTGCCATGTGGGCCACGGGCGGGTTTGAAACGCGCCCCTACACCGGCCTGTCAAGGAGAGAGCTTGGCTGGGCGGGAAGGATTCGAACCTTCGAATACCGGATCCAAAATCCGGGGCCTTACCACTTGGCGACCGCCCATCCCGTCCCGTCGGCGTCCGCGTGTGCTGTCCGGGAACGGCTAGCCGTCATCCCGGTCCTGGCCCGCATCGCCCGTTGTAACTTCCCTGTATGCCGCGATAATCCTTTCTTCGATCATCCTGCGCGTCTCGCTGTTGAGCGGGTGCGCCACATCCTTGTAGGTGCCATCCCGGCGCTTCTTGCTGGGCATGGAAACGAACAGACCCGAGGTGCCGCGTATGACTTTGAGGTCCCGAACCACGAAGCAGTCGTCCAGGGTGATGGTCACATAAGCCTTGAGCTTATCCTCCTCGACGGGAAAGACCTTGACTTCCGTGACCTCCACAGGGACCTCCTTTCCGTCCAGGGACGGATGGCTTGCCCTTATGTCAGCGAAAAAGCCAGATACGCGCGAACGTCTTTTTCGCCATCGAAGCCCGCGAACGCTCTCCTGGCGTCCGCCTCGTCAGCGAATACCCCGAAAACCGCGGAGCCGCTGCCCGACATCAGGCTACCGATCGCTCCCTCCCGGTCAAGTCGTTCCTTGAGCCGGGCAATGCGCGGATAGCGGCTGACGGTTACGGTTTCAAGGTCGTTGACCATGACCTGAGCCACTTCGTGCGGAGTGTCCAATTTTCCGATCAAGTTATTATTATTGGAAGTTTTTGTCAACTTGAACCGGAAGTTGCGGTAGACCCAGGCGGTGGATACCGGCAGGTTGGGAAACAGCACCACCATGGCGAGCCGGGGCAGCGGTCCCGCCGGGCTCAGCTCCTCGCCGATCCCCCGCGCCCGCGCCGCCTCGCCGCGGATGAAGAACGGCACGTCGGCGCCCACCGAAAGCGCCGCTGCCATCAGATCTTCGGTGGACAGGCCGGCGCCGAGCAGGTCGTTCAACCCGCGCAGGACGGCCGCGGCATCGGTGCTGCCGCCGCCGAGCCCGGCGCCGATCGGGATGCGTTTCCGGATGGTTATGGCGACGGGGGCGTCGCGGCCGCTACGTTCATGGAAGGCCCGCGCGGCCCGAAAGACGGTATTCTCCTCCCCCAGGGGAAGGTCGGGGGCGTCGGCGTGGACCGTCACGGACTTCGGAGGCCCGTCGACCCGGGTGATCTCGACCTCGTCGCCCAGGCTGATGGGCACCATCAGGGTGTCGAGCAGATGATAGCCGTCGTCACGCCGGCCCGTGATCCGGAGGTAGAGATTCACCTTGGCGGGCGCGAATAGCTTCATGCCCTCAAGGCTTGATCAGCGCCTTGGTCGGAAACAACTCGGGCACCTCGCCTCCGACCGCGCGGATGCACTGCTCGGTCTCGTCGAGCGAGAAGACATGGCTCACCATCTGCTCCACCGGGAAGCCGGTGGTCTCCATGAGCCGGAGGGTGGCATCGATGGCGTCGTTGTCGCCCGTGTAGGCCCCCTGCACGCAGATCTCGCCCCACACGAGACGGTCCATGTGCATGGGGGTGAGGGTCTTGTCGCCCGTCAGCCCGCCGAGCACGAGCTTGCCCTGGCGCCTGAGACACTCCACCGAGGTGACGATGGCGGCCGGGCTGCCGGAGACGTCGACGACGACGTCGCACATGGCGCCGCCGGTCTCCTCGCGGATCACGTCCACCACGTTCTCCTCTTCCACGTTGATGGTGCGGTGCGCCCCGAACTGCTCGGCCACCTCCAGCCGGCTCTTGTCGCGCCCGATGCCGGCCACGAAGATGCGCGCGGCGCCCGCGTGGCTCGACGCGAAGGTGCAGGCCAGCCCCTGCTGGCCTGGGCCCTGTATCAACACGTAGTCGCCCATCTTGACGCCGCCATGCCGCAGCGCCCACTGGAAGCCGTTGGCCATCACCGCTCCAACCAGGGCCGCGGCTTCCGGCGGCAGGTCGTCGCTGATGCGGGTCAGCAGCGCGGAGGGTGTGATGTACAGATATTCGGCGAAGCCGCCGAAGAGATGCGGCGGATCGGCGGAGGACATCCGCGAGCCGTACGCGGCGCGCTGCTTGCAGAAGCGGTCGCCGCCGCGGCGGCAGTCCGCGCACCGGCCGCACCCGAGAGACCCCTTGATGATCACCCGGTCGCCTTCCTTGACGCCATGGATCTGCGCCGCCCGGGCGCCGAGCTTCTCCACCCGGCCGAGGATCTCGTGGCCTAAGATCATGGGCAGGGGCAGGTTGAGCTTGCCGGTGTAGTACTTGTAGTCCGTACCGCACACCCCGCCCATCTCCACCTTCAGGAGGCCGCCGTCCGGCGGAATGTCCGGCACCGGGTACTCCCGCACCTCGATCTTCCCGTACTCCACCAGCGTCGCCGCTCTACAAGTCTCGCTCATAAAGCCTCTCTACGGATCTCAGTCCCTCTCCGTCTGGGAGAGGGGGACGATGGATTTCGACGTTACGGCTTGATCAGCGCCTTGGTCGGGAACATCTCCGGGATCTCGCCGGCCACGGCCTGGATGCACTTCTCGGTGTCCTCCAGCGGGAACACGTGGCTCACCATTTCCTCCACCGGGAACTTCGTCGCCTCCATCAGCCGCAAGGTCGCGTCCACG
>JAJDTQ010000175.1 GCA_022827045.1 Candidatus Binatia bacterium | reverse complement strand
CCGGGGTCGAACCGGCGACCTTATGCTTGGCAAGCATACGCTCTAGCCAACTGAGCTACACCCGCATCCTGCAAGGTTTCCTACATGATCCTTCGGCTGTTGTCAATTTCCATGGCTTCCGCTCCTCCCCCTGACAATCCGTCATTCCCGCGGAAGCGGGAATCCAGGGGTGTGGAGAGGGCCAAACGGGCGTATTCCCCGCCTCACCCCGCCTGGATTCCCGCTTTCGCGGGAATGACGGAGGGGTGCGGAATTGACCTAGGGGTGCGGGAATGACGGCGGGAGTGCGGGGGAGGGCATGCGGGAGGTGCCGGATTACGTGGATCTCGCACGCAGCAACCGCAGAAACCGCACGTGGTAGTCGACGCCGGACCAGACCGCGAGCACGGTGGAGAGCACGAGGAAGTACATGCCCGCGACGAAGAAGTCGATGCCAAGGTAGGGGTAGTGGAGCATCAACCCTACCAGGGCGAATGTCTGCACCAGGAGCTTGTACTTGCCCAGCTCGTCGGCGGGTATGACGATGCCCTCGGTCAACGCGATGCCGCGCAACACGGTTACGGCCACTTCGCGCGCGACGATGATCACCACCAGCCACACGGGCACGTACGCGTCGCCGGGACGGTCGATGGCCACCAACATGATGAGCGCGGTGACCACCAGCAGCTTGTCGGCCAGGGGGTCCAGGATCTTGCCGAAGTCGGACACGCTCTTGTTCCTGCGCGCCAGGTAGCCGTCCAGCATGTCCGTCACCGAGGCGATGATGAAGACCAGCGCGGCCAGCGCGCAGGACACCGGATCGGTGAACGACATGAGGTAGGCCAGGAACGGAACCAGAAGGATCCGGAACAGGCTCAGGAGGTTCGGCAGTGTCCACATCGCGATGGCAGACCGTCTACGTGTTGGACCATCTCGACCACGCGATCAGCAGCACGCCCAGCACGACCATGGAGGTGGCGAAGACCTTGCGCCTCGTGATCGGGTCCGAGTCACCCAGAATAAGCGGGGAAAGTCCTAGGGTAAAGAGCGAGAAACAATGGACCAGCGGGGAAACCACTGACACGTCCGCCATGTCCAGGGCGGTGAACATGAAGAAGTAGGCGACGAAATGGACGAACCCTACCAGCGCGAAGCAGCCGAGCGTGCCCCATCCGCAAATCCTCAACCGTCCCAGGCCGTGTACCGGGAAATAGGCCGCGGACATGGTGAGAAAAGAGGTGGTCACGGTGATGGCCGCTCCCACCATCGGCGCCGGCCCGGCGAGAAGCCCGAGGCGGACCACGTTGTCACGGAGCCCGGCGAACATCGCTCCCGCCACCGGATAAAACAGGTCCCGGGGGCGCCAGGATCTCGATTCGCCCTTCCACGAGAGGAACACCAGGCCGGAGACGACGGCCACCGCCCCCAGCACGTTCGCCGGGCCGGGCCTTTCGTCCAGTAGCACGATGGCAAGGAGCACGGCGAAGAGCGGCGCCGAATTGAGCACTGCAGTGGCCGCCGCTGCGCCCATCCTCTCGATACCCTTGAACGCCACCAGGCGGAACAGTCCCGGAACGATGAGGCCCGAGGCCGCGAAGATCAGGTTGGCCCCGGCCCAAAGCTCCGAGAGGTCGTGGAAGGTGAACACGAAGAGCCACAACACCAACCCGTTGAAGAAGAGGTCCACCACCAGGCCGCTGAAGGGATCGAGGTCCTGCACGCCTCGATGAACCAGGGTCGCCGTGCAGGCGAAAGCAAGAGAGGCCAGCAGGCCCAGGGCGACGGCGAGCATTTCGGGGAATGGTCCGGGCGGGGCGGATCTGACGCCGCGTTGCGCAGGTGGCGCCCGTCACGGGCGGGGTTGAAACCCGCCCCTACTCGCGCGGTGTTTCTACGCCCAACCTCTTCTCGATCTCGTCTTCCAGCGAACGGCCCCGGCGCGCCTGAATCACGGAGTAGACCAGCGTGGCCACGATGAGGGCGGCGATGCAGACCACGGTGGGATGCACGAGCCACCCGGCGCCGTAGGCGCTGCTGGAGATCCACAGGTAATTCTCGACGATGGTGCCCAGCACCAGGCCCAGCACGAACGGCGGCCTCGGCCACTGGAACAGCACCATCACGTAGCCCACGATGCCGAAGATGACCGTGACGATGATGTCGCTGAAGTTGTTGTGGGCCGCGAAAGCGCCCAGGAACACGAACATGAGCAGGAACGGTATCAGGAGCTGACCCCTGACGAAGGTGAGCTTCACGAGCTGATTGAGGAACAGGAAGCTCGCGCCTACGGTGAGGATGTTGGCCACCACCAGGATCCACACCATGGCGAAGGTCACGTCCAGATGCTTGGTGAGCATCTCCGGACCGGGGTTGAGGCCGACGATGAGGAACGCCCCCAGGAGGATCGCCATCGCGCTGCTGCCGGGGATGCCGAAGGCCACCGTGGGAATGAGATTGCCTCCCTCGCGGGAGTTGTTGGCAGCCCCGGGACCCAGGACGCCGCGTACGTCGCCCTTGCCGAAGCTGCTCTTGTCCTTGGCCGACTGCACCGCGTGGCCGTAGGCCAACCACTGGGAGACGCCGCCCCCCAGGCCCGGCAAGGCGCCGATGAAAGCGCCGATGAAGCCGCAGCGCATGGTCAGGCCGAAGTGGCGGAAGGTGTCCTTGACCCCTTCCATGACACCGGTGATCTTGCCGATCTTGGCCTCCGCGATGCTGGTGCCGCGCACCGCCAGGTCGATGATCTCCGGGATGGCGAAGAGCCCGACCACCACAGGGCCCAGGCTCAGGCCATCCCAGAGATACAGCGTGCCCAATGTGTAACGCAGCGTCCCGGTCTGGGGATCGACGCCTATGGACGCCAGCATGAGGCCGATGCCTCCGCACAGAAGCCCCTTGGTGAGCGACGATCCGCTCAGCGAGGCAATGAAGGTGATGCCCAGGATCGCCAGCATGAACAGCTCCGGAGAGCCGAAGAACAGCACCAGCGGGCGCATGATGGGAATGGCGAGTGCCAGGATGACGGCGCCTTCGAGGCCGGCCACCAGCGAGCTCATGAGCGCTGCGCCCATGGCCCGGCCGGCCTCCCCATTCTTGGTCATGGGGTAGCCGTCCATGATGGTGGCCGCGGCCGTGCCTTCTCCCGGGATGCCGAAGAGGATCGAGGTGAGGTCACCGGTAGTGCCGGTGATGGCGTGCATTCCCAGGAGAAAGGCAAAGGCCGAGATCGGCTCCCCGATCTTGTAGGCGAAGGGGAGCATCAGGGCGAGGGTGGCGAGGCCGCCCAGGCCGGGGAGAATCCCCACGACGAACCCCACCAGCGCGCCCAGGAGCAGGAAGCCGAAGGCCGGCCAGGAGAGGACGTGAAGCAGTCCGTCGATGAAGGCGTCGAGCATCATGGCCTGGAAACTACCTCTCTAGAAGACTACCTCCCAAGAAGCCCCCTGACGCCGTCCACCACCTCCTCGGGCTGGCTTACGACGGTCTGGGCCACCTTCTGCAACTCCTCGCCCCTCAACAGCTTGAAGGGCACCATCCGCCCCTTCGTGGCCTCGGCCAAAAGATCGGGGTCCCCCAAGGTCTTGGCGTAGGCGTCGCGCAGGATCTTCACCCGGTCCGCCGGCACACCCGGCGCGACGGCGAACGGACGTCCGAAGTCGCCGCTGGCGAAGATCACCTTGGCCATGTCCCGTATCTTCTTCGGAGCATTGTACTTGTCGAACAGCTCCGTGAGAGTGGGGGTGTCCTTGAGCCGCGAGTCCCGCTCACTTCCGCTCTGGACAAGCTGCCGGACGAACTTCTTCTTGTGCCAGGTCAGATAGGGCTCCCGTCCGAAGTGCGGCGGAATGGTCATGCCGCGGCAAAGCACCTCTCCGCGTTCCACCGCCAAGTCGATCTCGCTACCGCCGGGATAGCCCATGACGAAGTTGAAATTCGCTCCCACGCCCCCCTCAAGGATCTTGCCCATGAGGTAGCTGTTGCCGGCGGTCCCGGAGTTGCCGAGCCTGGCGGGGTCCTTCTTGTTCGCGATCAGGTCGTCAACGCTCTTGTACTTCGAGTCGCTGCGGCAGAAGAGCACCGTGTGGCTCACTTCCTGAGTGCCGATCCACTGGAACTTGGCGATGTCGAAGCGCACCTCCTTCCGCCCCACGACCTGATCCAGGTACAGGCCCGCCAGCGGCATGACGATGGCCGTGCCGTCCTGCTTGGCGATGTTGTAGACGTAGTTGGCGGCGATGAGAGAACCGGCCCCGGGCATGTTCTGGACGATGATGTCGGGCTTGCCCGGAATGTACTGGCCCATGTGCCGCGCGAACAGCCTGGCCCACCGATCGTAGAACCCGCCCGGCGAGCAGCACACGAGGATGCGTATGGTCTTTCCTTCGTAGAAGTCCTTCGCCGCCGACTGTCCGGCGAAGCTCATCACGATGAACCCGGCCAGCAGCAGCACGAGAAAAATTCGACAGATCGCTCGCTTCATTGCACACCTCCGTGTTTGGAACCGAGGGCCCTGCGCCACACAAACGGGTGCAGGGTTACGACTCGCCTTTCTCGTTCTTGTCTATTCAATACCCAGCCAACGGAACACCTGGCCCTCGGGAAACGGCAGCAACAGCGTGCGCTCGAACACCACGTAGTAGATGAGCCACGCCGCCGCCGTGAGGATCAGCGACATGAGCCAGCCTTCCTTCGACTGTATCTTCAGATAGCCGAAGGTCATGGCCGCGACGGTGATGGAAAACCCGATAAGCCAGATACCGGCCATGAACCCCACGATCCAGGCCAGGATGTTCGCGGTGCGCCTGACCGCCACGGCCCAGTCGACGGTCTGCGTGAGCTGGAAGTCGGCGGGCGCATTGCTCGAGGCGCTCCCGCCCTCCTCCTCCGGCCCCCGAAGCTCCTGGACGATGTTGATGATCGCCAGGAGGATCATGGGAATGCCGATGGCCCACGGGTAGAGACGCGCCTGCAGGCGCCACTCGCCCGCCTCCCAGACCAGGTAGCAGAAGAAAACGAGCACCAGGAAGCTGAAGCCCATCCTGGGTGTCAGTCGCACGTGAAAGACCCCGTTGCCCGGCCCGCGGCTAGTCCCAGCCGTAGAGCCCCTTGGCGTTCTCTCCCAGGAATTTGGCCTTGAAGTCCTCGGAGATGTCCGTCCGTTCCTTTATGGTCTTGGTCACGTTGGGGAACATGCCGTCCCAGTGCGGGTAGTCGGAGGCGAACACGATGACCTTGTCGCCGACCCGCTCGATGCCGTACGGAAGGCTCTCTTCCTCCGGCTCGGCCGCGTAGTACCAGTTCCCCGCTTTCATGTACTCGCTGGGCCTGTCCTTGAGCAGCGGCGCCTCCGACTGCCGGTGCTCCCACTCCTCGTCCATCCGGTCCATCCAGTAGGGCACCCAGCCGATGCCGCACTCCAGGAACGCGATGCGGAGCTTCGGGAACCGCTCGGGCACGCCGCCGTACATGAGCGCCGCACAGTCCAGCATGGTCTCGAAGGGACGGCCGATGGTGTGCTTGAAGAGGAACGTGTCGAAGCGGTTCTCGCCTGCCGGGCCCGAACGCGAGTTGTGGATCAACAGCGGCACGTCGAGCCGCTCCAGCTCCTCGTAGATAGGCCAGAAGAGCTCCTGCCCCAGGTGGTCCTTCATGCCGAAGGTGCCCACCGTGATCCCCACCACGCCGAGCTTGGTCACCGCGCGGTTGATCTCCTCCACCGCCGCCGGCACGTCCTGGAAGGGTGCCACGCCGATGCCCTTGAGCCGTTCCGGCGCCTCGTTGCACATGCTCGAGATCCAGTTGTTGTAGGCGCGCGAGAACGCTCCCGCGTAGGCCTTCTCCGGCATGCGGTTGACATGGAACGCGCCGGTGGGAAACAGCACCGACACCTCGATGCCCTCGGTGTCCATGTCGCGCAGGCGCGTGGGAACGTCGGTGATGTTCATTCCCAACGTGCCGAACATGCTCGAGTCCCACTCGTCCGAGGGCAGCAGCGAACCCTCCCGCTTGTTCCAGGGGTCCTCCATGTGGGCGCGGATGTCCGCGTCCCGGTCCCTGACATGCCCGTCTGCATCAATGATCGTGGCGTCCACCTTCATGTTACTTACCTCCTCCGGGTTACTTACTTACGAAATACTTACGAAAACCGCACCTGAGCCGGGTTGAGCGCCCCGTGCTTCGACTTGTTGGCGGTGATGTCCAACGCCTCGGGCATCTTCTCGATGCCTTCCAGCTTGTGAGTGATCATGGGATCGATGTTGATGCGCTTCTGGGCCACCAGCCGCGCCGCCAGCGTCATCTCGCTGGGCGCGGCCAGCTCCGGCGGGAACATGTAGGTCACCCGTTTGGCGCGGAGATAGTTGAAATCCAGGGTCACGGGCTCGTGGAAGTGAGGGATGCTGAGCACCTTGCCGCCGGCGGCCACGCACGCCACCGCCTCGGATACGGTGGCGCCGCCGGAGAGGCCCATTTGCGGGCTGCCGCTGGCGGCCTCGATAACGAAGGGAATGCCCTTGCCGCCGCTCAGGTCCATCACCGCGTCCACCACGTTCTCCTTGGAGGCATCGATGGTGACGTCGACACCGAGTTCCCTGGCCAGTTCCAGGACCTCCGGCCGCATGTCGGTGCCGATCACCCTGTCCGCGCCCGCGGCCTTGGCCGCCTGCGCCGAGTTGAGGCCCATGACCCCCTGCCCCAGCACCAGCACCGTGTCGCCCAAGGTCACGCCCAGCACCTGGATGTTGTGAACGCAACTGGTCAGCGGCTGGAGCGCCGACACCTCCCAGTCGCTGATCCCCTCGGGAATCTTGGCCAGCGCGTCCAACGGCACCGCCGCATACTCGGAGAAGAGGCCGGGGAAATCCCGCCCGATGGTGCCGATGTGGGTGTGGGTGGCGCCTACCCGGTCACCGACTGAAAGGCCGTAGCCGTTGTCGTTGTCGATCTCGACGATCTCCGCGCAGAACTCGTGGCCGAACAGAGGCTCGGGACCCTTGGCGAGCTTGTTCTTGACCTTGTCGTAGCTGTTGGAGCGCTCGCCGTAGAAAAGCTGGACCTCGGTCACCGAGGGCTGCACGACCCGGGTCTTCAGGACCGCCCAGCCGGGCCGGCATTCGGGTTCCGGCAGCTCCTCCAGCCGCATGTCCTTGAACGCGTGTGTCACCCAACCCCGCATGGCGTTTCCCTCCCTTAAAGAGACGTGACCCTTATCTCCCGCGACAGGCTAACCCGAGCTGGCTTGGATCGGAGCGGTCGTGTCCGGTTCGGGGGCAACGCAACCAAACACCTGATGAATGGCTGCTTCCGCTGACTAATAGTGAAAGGACGGCGATTTTGCAAGGCGAACCGCCCGCGTGTCGGGCAGGTAGCGGCTTGCATGTTGGCGGGCCGCGTTTTATTATGGATGTCTCTCCCCGGGCGAGCGTGATTCACCCACAATGGCGGTGTAGCTCAGTTGGTCAGAGCACGCGGCTCATATCCGCGGCGTCGCTGGTTCAAGTCCAGCCACCGCCACCATCCACCCCTCGAAGCAGCCTCCCACTCGCCGGGCTCACGACTCCTTGCGGTCCGCGGGTGGCGCGTCCACGCGGACGGTCACGATATCGGTGTCGTGATACTGCTGATGATGGACCCTGGAGGCCAAGTGGCGCAGCAGCCGTAGCGAGATCTCCCGCTCTTCCGGGGCCTCGACCGGACCGGTCCCGAGCAGCGCGATGCTGTCCTGGATGTTCTCGTTGCCGGCACCGGCAACGAACTCCAGCACGGCTCCGCCGCCTTCCTTGCGGGCGGTGAGCCGCATGCGGCGCCGCACCGGTTCCTCCCCTTCCTCATCCTGCCGCATGAGCGTGAGGAGAGTCTCCTCCGCGGCTGCATCGAGACGGCCCGCCATCGCCTTGCCCCAGCCACCGCGTGAGGCGAAGTCGGCGAGAAACTTCTGGATATTCGGCAGCGCTCCCGTTCCGAGTTCCACCTCGACGCGGCTCGGGCGCGGCGCGGTCAGCTCCACGAACAGCGTCATGAGGATGGCCACCAGCCCGCCCGCGGTCATGCCGTTCTGCAGCAACCCGCCGGCGAACTCGGCGAAGTACTCGGGGAAGATCACGCCGTTCTGGAAGCCGACCCCGGCCCAGAAGGACACGCCCACCACCAGTCCCGTGCGATAGTCGAGCTCATCCTGGGCCACCACCTTCATGCCGACCACGAAGAGCATGGACAGCAGCACGGTGGCGTAGGCGGCCACCACCGGATTCGGGATCGCCAGGATGACCGCCAGGGCCTTGGGCAGGAAGGCCAGCACGATGAAGATGATGCCGATGGCGACGCCGACCCTGCGGGAGGCAACCCCGGTCAGCTCGGTCACGGCAATGCTCGCCGAGTAGGTCGTGTTGGGGACGGTCGCCATGAGGCCCGACAAGAGGTTGCCGACGCCGTCCGCCCCTACCGCCCCTTGCACGGCGCGGAAATCCACGGCCCGGTCGCCCCGCCAGGAGACGCGCTGGATCGCCACTGCATCGCCGATGGTCTCGATGGCCCCCACCAGCGTCACGAACACGAACGCGGGCAGAAGCGTCCAGAAGACCGCGCCGAAACCCAGGTCCAGGCCCGGCCATTGCCCGTCCGGCAGGCCCACCCAGGACGCTCCTGCAATCAGCGTGGTGTTGTAGAGACCGAATGCGGCGGCCACCACCGAGCCCACCACGACCCCGATGACCGGTGCCCACAGGCGCAGCCCGCCCGTCGCCTTGAGCGCGATGCAGAGCATCACCGCCATGGTCACAAGCGCGCTCAACGGGGCCGCCAATGCCGGGGAGCCCTTCGGCACATCGCCGAGCATGCCGAAGACGATGGGCATCACCGTCACCGGTATCAGCATGATCACCGTACCCGCCACGGCGGGAGTCAGTATCCGCCGCAACAGCGAAAGCCGGGACGAGAGGATGAACTGGAAGAACGACGACACCAGCACCAGGGTAGCGAGCATCGCGGGGCCGCCCTGGACGAGGGCCGCGACACAGACCGCGATGAAGGCGCCGGAGGTGCCCATGAGAAGGACATGGCCGGCCCCGAAGCGACCGACCCGCACCGCCTGGAGGATGGTGGTGACCCCGCTGACGGCTACCGCCGCGAACACCGCCCACGAAAGGAAGCCTTCGCTGCCGCCGGCGGCCCGGATCACGATGGCCGGGGTCAACACGATTCCGGCAATGCAGAGGATGGCGAGCTGGAGGCCCAGCCCGAAGGCAAGCGCCGGCGGCGGCTTCTCGTCGGGTTGGTAACGAACGCTCGCGCGTCGGTCGGGATCGCGGGTCTGCATGAATGGACCTCCCGGGAACCGGACTCTACGGAGGGCCAGCAAGGGCGCCGCCGGACGGAAATGTTATCAGACCGTTTTGGACCGTCCAATCCGCCGGCCGATGGGCTGGCCGAGCCGAGATCATGGACCTGGCGGCCCGTTTCGTAGTAGACTCACCCGGCGAGCCGGCCGTCGGGAGCCACGGCGGTTCGCTCATGCCGTCGGCGGCTACGCCGCCCGCGGCCTTTCAGAACAACGCGGCGATCCGGACTGAGGAGGTACTCCTTGATCGACAAGGCGCGTCTCAAGGAACGCGTGTTGGAGTTGGTGCAAATCGACAGCCACTCCCGTAAGGAACTTGCCATCGCGCTGCATCTCAAGGAAATCCTCGAAGGACTGGGCGGCGTGATTTTCGTGGACGACGCCGGCGCCGCGGTGGGGGGCGAGGTCGGGAACCTCGTGGCGCACTTCGACGGCAACGTCGACGGCGCCGAGCCAATGCTCCTTTCCGCGCACATGGACACCGTGGCCCCGGGCGAGGGGGTCGTGCCGGTGGTGGAGGGCGACATCATCCGGAGCGACGGAACGACCGTGCTGGGCGGCGACGACAAGAGCGGCATCGCCATCATCCTGGAAGTGCTCGAGGCCCTGCGCGAGGAGGAGCTGCCCCACGGGCACATCGACGTGGTCTTCACCATCTGCGAGGAGATGGGACTGCTCGGAGCGAAGCATCTGGATCTGAGCCTGGTGCGCGCGAAGACCGGCCTGGTGCTCGACAGCGACTCCGTCGGCTTCCTCATCACCAGGGCGCCGGCTGCGAACCTCGTGGAGTTCGAGGTCCACGGACTCGAAGCGCACGCCGGCATCTGTCCGGAACGGGGGATGAGCGCGATCCAGGTAGCCGCCCGGGGCATCGCCGCCATGCAGCTCGGGCGCATCGACGAAGACACCACGGCCAACCTCGGGCTGGTGAGCGGCGGCACGGCGGTGAACATCGTCCCCAACCGGGTGACCCTCACCGGCGAGGTGCGCAGCCATGACGAGGAGAAGCTCGAACGGCAGACGCGTGCGATGCTCGCGTGCCTCGAGGAGGCCGCCGCCGGCGCCACCCTGGAGCTCGACGGCCGCCTCCACGAAGCGCGCGTGAAGTCCCGGATCGAACGGCAGTACGACCGCATGGACGTGTCCCACGAGACCGCCATCGTCCGGCGCGTCCAGGAGGCGGCGGACAACCTCGGCCTAGCCGTCGACACCATCGCCAAGGGCGGCGGCTGCGACGCCAACGTGCTGAACCAGCGCGGCCTCCAGGTAGCCAACCTGGCCAGCGGCATGCGGGACATCCACACGGTCAACGAGTGGCTCGACGTCAACGACCTGGTGAGCGCGGCCCGGCTCATCCACGAAGTCGTTCGGCTGGAGGGATGCCGGGTGTCATGAGCGGCCTGTCTCGCGCCTTTCGGGGCGTCCGAGACCGAAACCCATGAACCGTCGTTGCGGCGCCAAAAATGCTTGGACGTGAGCTCGAAACGCTCCTGAAGGAAGAACGCGGGCAGTTCTTCGAGTTCGTCAGCGCCTACGAGCAGAAGAGGCGTGGAACTCAAACAAAGCGGCCCCAGGATCTCGCCCGCGAGATCGCGCGCATCCTCAGCGGCATGGTCAACGCCGACGGCGGCGTCCTCCTGGTAGGCGTCGAGCCCGACAAGAGCCTCACCGGCCTCCCCTATTCCGAGCAGGAGATCAGGGAGCTGGGCGAGGTGGCCCAGAACCTCCTCAATCCGCCCCTCCCCACCCTTCACGAACGGATCGACCTCGGCAACCTGCTGCTGCTCCGGTTCGAGGCGAGTCCGGGGCTGGAGATCCGCCGCGTGGCCAGCGGCAGGACGTTCTACCGCATCGCCGCGGAAAACCCCGCGGTGGCGCCCGAGCAGATCCGGCTCCTGAAGGACGCCAAGCTGTCGTACTCCTACGAACGGCAGCATGTCCACGCCGCCACTTGGGAGGACCTGGACGACGCCGCCCTGGAGTCCTTCGCCGAGCGCATGGATGCGCAAACGGACCCGCGCTCGCTGTTGTCGCGCACGTATCATCTCGTCCGCGGCTCCGTGGACCACCCCGAGATCTCCATGGCCGCGCTGCTTCTCTTCGCCCGGGAGCCGGCGAGATGGCATCCGCGCTGCGGCATCGACTTCGTCAAGTACGAGGGCACCGAGAGGCAGTACGGAGAGGATCTCAACGTGGTCAAGCGGGTACGCATCGACGCACCCCTGTGGACCCTCGTCCACGAAGCCGTGGGACGGATCAAGGAGCACATACGCGAGCGCATGGTCATGCACGACCTGTTCTTCCGGGAGCGCCTGGAGTACCCCTCCCTGGCGTGGCAGGAAGCGCTGGTCAATGCCGTCGGACACCGCGATTACGCCATCACCGGCGCGGAGGTCGAGTTCTGGATGTTCGACGACCGCCTGGAAGTGAGGAGCCCGGGGGTGCTGCCGGCCCCCGTCGCCCTCGACCACCTCAACCGGCAGCAGCGGGTGCACTTCTCACGCAATCCGCTGCTGGTGCGGGTGCTGGCGGACCTGGGCTACATGCGCGAGATCGGCGAGGGCGTCCCGCGCATGTTCCAGGAGATGGAGCACAACTCGCTGCGGCCGCCGGAGTTCTCCACCGAGGGTTTCTATTTCACCGTGACGCTGCGCAACACCCCCATCTACGACGATGAAACCTTGCGGTGGCTCGATCACTTCGACCGTTCCCGCCTGAACCCCCGGCAACAGCGGCTGCTGGTGTACGCCCTCTCCCACGACAAGGTGCTTTCGACCGCCGACTACCAGCGCGTCGCTGAAGTCGACCGGGACACCGCCTATCGCGACCTTCGCAGCCTGGTGAAACTGGGCATTCTCGCCCCCATCAAGCCCAAGAGCCGGACCTACCGGATCGTGGAGCCGATGTGAGCGAGGATTTCACCCGACTGGCGGCAATCGCCGGCGCGTACACCGAGGCCCGGATCCTGCAGGCAGCCGTGTCCCTCGGGGTATTCGACGCGCTCGGCGGCAAGGAAACCCTGGACGCGGCCGCGTTGGCGGCGGCCACCGGCGCCGAGGCCCGCGCCACCGGCCTGCTGGCGGATGCCCTGGCGGTGATGGGACTGCTGGACAAGGACGGCCCCCGCTACCGGCTCAACGATCTGTCCGCCACCTATTTGACCACCGGATCGCCCAGGGACTTCAGCGGCATGGTGCGCTTCGAGGCTCTGTCGTGGGACGCGTGGAGAAGGCTGGAAGAGGCGGTGCGCACCGGACGGCCGGCGCGGGTTCCGGACATGTACCAGACCGACGAGGCCGAGACCGGGATCTTCATCGAGGCCATGGACTCGCTGGTCAGGGCGCGCGGCGACGCCGAGGTCACGGCCGGCGCCCTGGACCTCGCCGGCGCGCGGCGGCTGCTGGACATAGGCCCGGGACCCGCCACCTATCCCATCGCCCTGTGCAGGCGCTACCCGGCGTTGCGCGCGACTCTCTACGACCTGCCCGGAACCTTGCGCATCACCGAGCGCTACGTCCGTGCGTCGGACGTGGCCGACCGCATCGAGTGCGTTGCCGGAGACTACCGGACCGACGCCGTACCCGGCGGCCAGGATGTCGTCTTTCTTTCCAACATCATCCACGGGGAAGATGAAGCGACCAATGAGGCCTTGATGCGTAAGCTTGCGTATTCGTTGGCTTCGGGAGGACGCCTCATCGTCAAGGACCACATGCTGGAAGGAAGCCGCGCGGAAACCGACAGCGGCACCGTGTTCAGCCTGCTGATGCTGCTGACCACGGCGGGAGGTCGCTGCTACTCGGTGGGCGAAGTCCGCGGGTGGCTCGAGCGAAACGGCCTGGTGAATGTGGAGCGGGTGGAGTTGCCGGCGCCGCTGACGTCGTCCCTGGTCATCGGACACAAGCCCTGAAGCGATCCGCCGGCGAGGGATCCCGGCGCCGGGTCGATCGGGCTATTCCAGAACGGCGGTCGGAGAGATCTTGAAGGCTTTGTCCAGCACCTTGGCGCGCGCCTGGTCGGTCCTGGCCCCCTGAAGCTTCACGCGCAGCTTGGCCAGGCTCTTTCGGCGCCTGCGCCGCCGCTTGATCTCCGTGGTTCTCTGAAGAGGCATGCGGACAACGGTTAACACACGCACGGCGGGGCCGCAAGCGCGCCACATTGCCGCGGGCTGCCGGGGCCGGACACCCGCACCCCAGCCCTCTCAGACGTCCTCGCCGGCGTATATCCGCATCACCTTGTCGAGCAGCGCGATGGCGTCGGGCTTGCTCCGCTGGAACGAGTTCCGTCCGATAATGGAGCCGAACCCGCCGCCCTGGTGGATGGCGCGAATCTCGGCCAGCAGCGCCTCGTCGGTGGTGGCGGGGCCGCCGGAGAAGATGACGATGCGGCGGCCGTCGAAGGCCGACTGCACCACGTGGCGGATACGGTCCGCGGGATCGGCGATGGGCACGCCTTCCTTCTCGAACACCTTGCGCGCCGCGTCCTGCTCGACGTTCTCCAGGGGGAACTTAACCTTGATGATATGCGCTCCGAGTTGTGCGGCGATCTGCGCCGCATAGCCGCACACGTCGACGGCTGCTTCGCCGGCCTTGCTGAGCCCCGAGCCCCGGGGATAGGACCAGATCACCACGGCCAAGCCGTTGCGCTTGGCCTCGTTGGCGATGCCGCGGATCTGCTCGTACATCGCAAAACGGTGCTCCGAGCCGGGATAGACGGTGAAGCCCACTGCCACGCACCCGAGGCGGAGCGCGTCCTCCACGCTGGAGGTAACGGCCTGGGTCGGATCCCGCTCGTCATTGAGGAGGTCGTGGTTGTTGACTTTCAGGATGAGCGGGATCTCCCCGGCGAACTCACGGGCGCCGGCCTCGAGAAAGCCCAGCGGCGCGGCGTACGCGTTGCAGCCCGCGTCCAGGGCGAGCTCGAAGTGATAACGCGGGTCATACCCCGCCGGATTGGGGGCGAAGCTCCGGGCCGGGCCGTGCTCGAAACCCTGGTCCACGGGCAGGATCACGAACTTGCCGGTGCCGCCGAGCCGTCCGTGGTTGAGGATCCGGGCCAGGTTCGTCAGGGTCCCGGGGTTGTCGCTGCCGTACCAGCTCAGAACCTCTCGTACTCTCTCGGTCATCACTCCTCCTCCTGGGGCGGGATCATTCCTCCGCCACGAACCGCTCAAAAAGGGCGACGTTCTCGACGCTGCCGATGGCGATGGGCGTGCGCTGATGGATGGACTCGGGCACCACGTCCAGCAGGCGCCCGCGGCCGGTGCTGGCCGCGCCTCCCGCCTGCTCCGCCACGCACGCCAGCGGCGCGCACTCGTAGAGCAGGCGCAACTTGCCGCTGGGGCTGCCGGGATCGCCGGGATAGAAATACATGCCACCGTCCAGCAGGCAGCGGTGCAAGTCCGCCACCAGCGCGCCGGTATACCGCAGGGAATGGGGCCTGCCGCTGGGCTTGTCCTTGTCGGTGACGTAGTCCAGGTACTTCCGCACCCCGACTCCCCAGTCCTTGTGGCGGCCGACGTTGGCGCTGTAGACGGCTCCCTTCTCCGGACAGCGGATATCCTCGTGGGTGAGGACGAACTCTCCCACCCCCTTGTCGAGAGTGAAACCGTGGACGCCCGCGCCCACCGTGTAGACCAGCACGGTGCTGGTGCCGTAGAGTACGTAGCCGGCGCACACCAGCTCCGAGCCCTTCTGAAGGAACTCCTCGCCGGAAAGCTCCCCGGTCCGGCCGCGCCGGAAGACCCCGAATATCGTCCCCAGCGGGGCGTTGACGTCGGTGTTGGACGAACCGTCCAGCGGATCGGTGCACAGCAGGTACCGGGCGTCGTCCGAGGTGCTCATCACCACGGCCTCTTCCAGCTCCTCGGAGGCGATGCCCGCCACGATGCTGCAGCCGGAGAAGGCGTCCATGACGATCTCGTTGCCGATGACGTCGAGCTTCTTCTGCATGTCACCGGTGGCGTTCTGGTCGCCCGCGAGGCCCAGCTTGCCGGCGAGAGCGGCCTGATCGACCTCCCGGGCGAGAATCTTGCCCGCCAGGGCGAGGGGTTCCAGGAGCGCGCGAAGATCCCCGGCTCCGTCCTTGCGCCATCCCCCTTCCTCGACGAGATGCCGGCTCAGCGTCATGCCTGCAGCCATCTTCAAAACTCCTTGCTACCGGTGTGATGCATCACGTTAAGTTAGGAGCATGTTCCCTCGAAAGTCAACGTCGGGCCGCGGGGAGGGCAGCACGGGATGCCGAGGTCATCGGCATGGTAGGCGCCGGGAAGCCGGGGAACCGAAGCCGTGGATCACCGGCCGGACGAACACGGAGGATGCGACGATGCTATGCCCTTGCGGCCGTCCTACCGCCGGGCAACACGCCGAAGTCCCTGAGGATCCTCGCCAGGTGCTCTCTGTGGGCGTCGGTCATGACCGGAAGCGGCGGCCGCACCGGACCGCCGGCAAGACCCACCATGTCCATTCCGGCCTTGACCACCGCGGCGTGGCCGGCCGCCTTGCAGAGCATGCGGTACTCGGCGAGCCGCAGGTAAAGCGCCTGCGCCTCATGGGCGTCGCCGCGGACGGCGGCGTCGTAGATCTCAACCACCGATTCCGGCCAGAACGACGCCGTGGTGGCGGTGTTGCCGATCATGCCCAAGGCCAGGCACGGCCAGATCATCGCCTCGGCGCCGCCGATGAGCGCCATCTTGTCGGCCGCCAGGGCCACCGTCTCGTCCAGTTCCACGGCGTTCTGGGTCGCCTGCTTGATGCCGGCGATGCCGGCGACGGCCGCCAACTCGGCGATCATGGCGGGTCGCATGCTGTACCCCACCCGAGGCGGGGCATTGTAGAGGAACACCGGCACGCCCACCTCCGCAATCCGCTGGAAGTGGTCGCGAATGCTCGCGTCGTTCACGTTGTTGAAGTACGGCGGCGTGGCCATGACCGCGTCGGCGCCCAGCTCCTTCGCGTAGCGGGTCAACTCCACGGCCGCCACCGTGCCGGAATGCGACACCCCCAGCATGATGGGCTTGCGGCCCTTGTTGGTCTCGACCGCAATGCGCATGACCTCGAGGCGCTCTTCGTCCGTCACCGCGGCGAACTCTCCCTGCGTGCCGAGCACCACCAGCACGTGCGCGGAGCTGTCGGCGGCGAACGAAACGTTGCGCGCCATCCCTTCCCGGTCCAGCGAAAGGTCGTCGTTGAACGGCGTCGTCAGGATAGTGTGAATCCCCCGCCACGTCTCGTGATCCATTTTTCCTCCCAGGTACTTCTCGGGATGTTCCCCGACGAGATTGGATCAACGCTATATTGATTGCCGCGGCCCTGTCAACACGTGCCACCAGCAGCTATGGCGGCGGCGGCACCTTGACAATCCGGTTCCCCTTGGGTAACCGAGGACGGGTTACGACCCTCCGGCTCCCTCTCCCTCCGGGAGAGGGCCGGGGTGAGGGTGCCCGCTGCAAGCAACCCGCTTGAATGCGGCACGGATGGTACAGGGAGGGTTATTGCGGCGCCCTCACCCGGCCTTCGGCCACCCTCTCCCAGAGGGAGAGGGGCTGGACGCCGCCCGGGGCGGATAGGCGGTCGGACATGCCCAGCGACAAGTACACTGTAAAGCCGGTCAGCTACCCGAGCGGCGGCATCGACGTCAACGCGCTCCTGTTCGAGCCCGCGGACGTGGCCGAAGGAGCGCCGGCCATCGTCCACCACCCCTCCCACAAGAGCCCGGCGAAGCACTACGAATGGTATCTCGGAAAGTTCGCCGAGGCCGGCTACGTGGGGCTGGGCATCGAGCAGCGCGGCTACGGCTCGGGTCCCGCCGGCCAGAACGACCGCGGCGGCCCCCTGCAGCAGGGCGACATCGCCAACGGCATCGGCTTCCTGAGCGGGCTGCCGTCCGTGGACGCGGGCCGCATCGCGCTGAGCGGGCATTCCAACGGCGCGGCCCTGGCCCTGATCGTCAGCTCCCGGGACGAGCGCGTAAAGGCGTGCCTGAGCCTCGCCCCCAAGACCGACTGGATCAAGGCGTTGCGGGGCGCCAGGGAGTGGAAACCGGACTTCTACGATCTCACGGTCAAGGAGATGACCGGCGGAACGCCGCCGGAAGTGGACCCGAAGCCCTTCATGGAACGGTCGCCCATCCACTACGCCACGGAGATCAAGGTGCCCGTGCTCTTCATCGTCGGCGCCCAGGACTGGGTCAACCCCTCCTATCACTGCACGGACATGGCTGACGCCCTCAGGCAGGCCGGCAACCACGACGTGTCCGTGGAGATCATCGACGAGGTGGAGCACTTCTTCTGCCAGCGGCATTTCCTCGGATACCGCTTCGACGCGGTCACCGGGGCCGCCCTCCACTGGCTCGACCGCTACGTCAAGGGAGCTTGACGCGCCTCCGTCACCGACCGCCCGCGCATCAACGCCAGGAAGGATCGACTCCATGAACGGCTCGCATACCGAACCGACGGCCCGCATCTCGCTGACCCTCAACGGCAGGCCGGTGACGGCCGAGGTGCCGGCGCGCAAGACGCTGCTGGACGCCGTCCGCGAGGAGTTGGGCCAGACCGGCACCCACGCCGGCTGCGAGCACGGCGTGTGCGGCTGCTGCAACGTATTGCTCGACGGCAAGGTCGTTCGCTCGTGTCTCCTGCTGGCGGTGCAGGCGGACGGGCACGATGTCCGCACGGTGGAAAGCCTGGGCTCTCCCGAACGGCTGGGGCCCCTACAGCGGGCCTTCGCCGAGAAGCATGCCATGCAATGCGGCTACTGCACGCCGGGAATGATCATGGCGGCGGCGGACCTGCTGGCGGCGAACCCCGACCCGGACGAGTCGCAGATCCGCACCGCCCTGTCGGGCAACCTCTGCCGCTGCACCGGCTACATGGAGATCGTCGACGCGGTAAAGGACGCCGCCGGGCGGATCGCCCGCGGCGAGACCGCGGTGGACGAGCCCCCTGCCCTGGCCGCGGACGGAACCGAAGGCCCCTACATCGGGCGGCGCATCCCGCCGGTGGAAGACCGCCGCTTCGTCGCCGGCAAGGGCACCTACATCAACGACTTCACGCTGCCGGACCTGCTTCACATGGCCACGGTCCGCTCGCCCCACGCCCACGCCCGGATCCGGAGCATCGACACCAGCCGGGCTGAGGCGCTTCCCGGCGTGACGGCCGTAATCGTCGGGACGATGCTGCCCGACATCATCGATCCGGTGCCCCAGAACCTCGATATCCCCAAGGTGATCTGGTACCCGCTGGCGCTGGACAAGGTGCGCTACGCGGGCGAGTGGGTGGCCGCGGTGGTGGCGGAGAACCGCTACGTCGCCGAGGACGCGGCCGAGTTGGTGGAGGTGGAGTACGAGATGCTCGGCCCGGTGGTGGACCCTGAGGAAGCCATCGGACCGGACGCGCCGGTACTGCACGAGGAACACGGCAGCAACATCGCCTACGAGCGGGTGCTGACCTACGGCCCGGTGGACGAGACCTTCGAGACGGCCGAGCATGTCTTCGAGGAGCGCTATCGCTGGAACCGGCATTCCGGCGTGCCGCTGGAGACCTTCGGCGCGGTGGCCCGATGGGACGGGGCCAGACAGGAGATGAGCCTCTGGGCCTCCCACCAGACCCCCAACATCGAGGAGCAGATGGCCAGGGTGCTGCGGCTGCCACTGAACCAGTTGCGCATCCACCAGCACCTGGACGTGGGCGGGAGCCACGGCGTCAAGCGCGGCCGCAAGCACATGTTCCTCACCGCCGCCGTGAGCCGGATGCTGGACCGGCCGGTGAAGTTCATCGAGGACCGCCTCGAGAACATGAGCTCGGGGGACGGCCACGGACCCGACCGGGTCTACTACCTGCGCGCCGCCTGTGACGGCGACGGCCTCATCCAGGCGCTGGACATCCGCTGCATCGACGACGCCGGCGCCTATGCCGGCCGCGGCGCCATGCAGCTCATCAAGCCCATCACCGCCATCGTCGGCCCCTACCGGATCCCGGCGGTGCGTTACCACGCCATCTCGGCGCTGACCTCCAAGACCAACCAGTCGCCCTACCGGGGCTTCGGCCAGGCGCCCGCCGGCTACGTGCTGGAGCGCATGGTGGACCTCATCGCCCGGGAGCTGGAGATCGACCGGGCGGAGATCCGCTCGCGGAACTTCATCCAGCCCGACGAGTTCCCTTACACGATCCCCACCGGAGCGGAGTACGATAGCGGCGACTATCCCACCTGCCTGGGAAAGGCGCTGGCGGTCTCCCGCGCCGACACCTGGGAACAGCGCCGCCGGGAGGCGCGCGCGCGCGGCAAGTGGCTCGGCTTCGGCCTCTCCACGGTCATCGAGCCCGGCGGCGGCACCGGCATGGTGTTCGCGGTCATGGGCCCGGAGATGGTGAACATGGACACCAACATGGAGGGCATCCGCGTCCACGTGGACGTCACCGGCATGATCACGGTCACCATCGGGTTCCAGTCCTGCGGCCAGGGCCACGAGACCACCACCACCCAACTTGCCTGCGACTTCTTCGGAGTTTCGCCGGACCGGGTGCGCATCGCCCGCGCCGACTCCATGGAAGGCATCGTCACCCGCGCCACCTCGGGCAACCGCCTGCACCTGATGCTGCCGCTGGCGCTGTTCAGCGCCGGGCGCAGGATCAAGGAGAAGATGCAGGCCATCGCCGCCAACGCCCTGGAGGTTCCGGCCGAACGCGTCGAGCTGGCCGGCGGCGTGTTCACCGACCGCGAGGACCCGGAGAAGAACGTGAGCTGGGACCAGGTGTGCTTCTACGCCTACCGCCGCGACACGATGCTGTCTCCGGGCATGGAGCCGGGACTCATGGCCAGCGCCATCGCCAAGCACCCGAGAGGGTTCGTGCCGCCTACTCCCGACGGCAGGGTTGCCGGGGGGTTCGCCACCTACACGTTCTCGGTGCACGTGCCGGTGGTGGAGGTGGACCCCGAAACCCTGGAGATCAAGCTGGTGGACTACTACGTGGTCCACGACTGCGGCAAGGTCATCAATCCGCTGATGGTGGAGAGCTTCTGCTACGGCGGCGTGAACCTCGGGATCGGCGGTGCCCTCTACGAGCAGTTCAAATACGACGAGGACGGCCAGCTTCTGAGCCAGACCTTCATGGACTACCTCCTGCCCTCCACCATGGAGGTGCCGGAGATCGTGCTGGAAGAGCACGAGACCCCGGCCCCCGGCAACCCGGTGGGCGCCAAGGCCGCCGGCGAGAGCGGCTACATGCCCGCGCCCCCCGCCATCGTCAGCGCGGTGGAGGACGCCCTCGCACACACGGGGGTGCGCATCACCGACACCCCGGTCACGCCCGACATCCTCTTCGGGCTCGTCAACGGACGCTGACTTCCGGAAGAGGCCTTGGATGAAACCCCCGATCTTCGACTACGTCATCGCCGAGAGTCAGGAACACGCTTTGGAGGTGCTGCGCGAGCACGGCGACGACGCCAAGGTGCTGGCGGGAGGCCAGAGCCTGGTGCCGTTGATGAGCTTCCGGCTGGCGAAGCCGGCCGTGCTGCTGGACATCAACGGACTGGACGGACTGGACTCCATCGAGGCGTCCGACGGCCGCATGGGCATCGGCGCGCTGACGCGGCAATGCGAGCTGTTGACCCAACCCCTAGTTGCGGAGCACTGTCCGCTGGTGCGCGCGGCAACCGAATTCATCGGCCATCCCGCCATCCGCAACCGCGGTACCGTCGGCGGCAGCGTCGCGCACGCGGACCCCGCGGCGGAGCTGCCGGTTCTGCTTCAGGTGCTCGATGCGGAGGTCGAGGTGTGCTCCACCGCGGCGCGCAGGACTATCCCGGCGGACGACTTCTTCATGGGCCTTCTCATGACCGGCATGGAGCCTGACGAGCTGCTGACACGCATCACCTTCGCGTTGCCCGGGAAGGACACGGGCTGGGGTTTTCACGAGGTGGCGCGCCGTCACGGCGATTTCGCCTTGGTGGCGGCAGCGGCGTTGGTCACCCTGGGCGACCAGGGAACGGTGGCCGACGCGGCCGTGGCCCTGGGAGGCATCGCCGACCGGCCGTTGCGGGTGGCTGGCGTGGAAGAAGCGCTGAAGGGCAACCCGCCGACGCCGGCAACGATCGAAGCCGCATCGCATCTCATCGACGCCTCGATCATCCCCGTGGGCGATATCCACGCCAGCGAAGCCTACCGCGCCCATCTGGGGCGGGTCCTCACCAGACGGGCCGTGCAGGACGCCGTGGAGCGCGCGCGGGCCTCGTAACCCGTCAACCGGGCTTGGCCCGGACCTTCGCGTCCGCCGAGGAGACCCTCTTCCTCAGCCCTTCTTCAGCAGCTCCTTGAGAAACGTCTGGACTTCCGGTGGCGCATTCATGGCGCCGGCGAGGATCTTCGCGGCATCTGCACCGACGAACGTCTTGATGCGCGCGCCGAAGATCTTTTTCGCGTCCGCGATGTACTTCGGGTCCTGAAGCATCTTCCCGACAGCATCGGCCAACAGGTCGATCGTTGCCTTGGGAGTTCCGGGAGGCGCGAACAGACCCTTTTCGAAGTTGCCCCCCGCCACTACCAACGACTTGAACGCCTCCCACGCAATGCCCGAAGGGGATTTGCCGAAGACCTTGCGGTATTCCTCCTCGAAGGTGGGATACTCCGCCGCGGCGGGATCGCGAATGATGTTCCCCTGCGCATCCAGCAAACCGGAATGATACAGGACGAATGCTTTCCCTTCCTTCACCGCGGGACGCACCGTCGCGTTGAACCCCGGCGCGGTCATGCCGGATATGTCGGCCTCGCCACGCCGAATCGCTGCCGCGACGTCGGCATACCCCGGATAGCCGTATACCTGCTTGCTGGGAACATCCTTCAGGATGGCCTTGAAAACGACGGTACGCCGTATCGCGGTGGAAGACTCCCGCGAGGTGTCCGCCATCACCAGCGGCCTGCCGAGTTTCAGCTTGAGCAGCTCGCCCAAGCTGCGTGCTCCCACGTGGGCTCCTACATAAGTGATGAGGCCAAACCCGGCTACCGAGATGATCGGCATCTTCGCCAGGTCGTACCGGGCTCCCTTGTAGCCGAGCTGCTGTCGAGTCAGGGTGCCGCTGGACGACACCCCCAGGGTCCGCCCGTCCGGCTTGGCGGAGTGGTGGAGGAAGTTGAAGGCAATGGTGCCGCCGGCTCCGGGCATGTTCTGCACGATGATCGTGGGGTTGCCCGCTATGTAGCGGCTCAGATGCCGGGCTACCACGCGGCCATATACGTCCGTGCCGCCACCAGGGGAGAACGGAATGATCAGGCGGATTCGCGTTCCCTTGCTGTACGGCGTCTCGGCACCCGCGCGCAGAGAACCGAAACCCAACAGCAGCACACACGCCAGAACAACGGCCATCGTCAGACGATAACTCATCGCTGCCTCCTTTGCCGTGCGGCGGTTTCGTCGGCTTCTCGACCAAAGGCAAGGCGCACGGTCTCGAATACGCCGACTCAAACGAGTTCCGATGAAGTCAGCACAGTTTAGCCCAAAGGGTGCTCGTGCTGTCAATCGAAAACTGTCCGGCCGTGGCTCGTACGGACAAACCTGGAACCGGTTGAGCGACAGCCGTACCACGCCCTGGGATCCGGGCCGGACTTGGGACGGTTCCGGCGGACCTCCGGCTCCCACCGCCTTCCAAATTCGCCCCGGCCGCCGCATAATGCGGCCATGACCGAGCTTGCCTTCACGCCCGTTCACGAGCTGGCGCACCTGACACGGACCCGCCGGATCTCGCCCCGCGAGCTCGTCGCGCTGTTCCTCGAACGCATCGCCGGGCTCAATCCCACCCTCAACGCCTACCTCACGGTGAACGAGGAAGAAGCGACACGGGCCGCCGCGGAGGCCGAGAAGGCGGCCATGCGAACCGACCGCCTGCCCATGCTCTTCGGAATACCGGTGGCCGTCAAGGACCTGGAGTTCACCAAGGGCCTTCGGAGCACGGGCGGATCCCTGGCCTACCGGGACTACGTGCCCGGCGAAGACTCGGTGGTGGTGGAGCGGCTCCGGAACGCCGGGGCCATCCTGCTGGGGAAGACCAACACGCCGGAATTCGGCTCCTACGGCCAGACCTGGAACCGCCTGGGCGACGACTGCCGGACTCCGTGGGACCCCGCGCGCACCTCGGGCGGGTCCAGCGGCGGCAGCGCGGCGGCGGTAGCCGCGGGTCTGGCGCCGGCCGCCACCGGTACCGACGGCGCCGGTTCCATCAGGGCGCCGGCGGCCTTCTGCGGGGTCTACGGCTTCAAGCCCAGCTTCGGGCGAATCCCGTTATACGGCGGCTTCCTGGGGCTGCCGCCCCACACCTGCGCGGGACCCTTGACCCGCTCGGTCCGGGACGCGGCCCTCATGCTGTCGGTGTTGTGCGGCCACGATCCCCGGGACCCCAACTCCGAGCGGCAGCCGTCGCCGGATTTCGTCCGGGCGCTGAGCCGCCCGGCCCGGGATCTGCGTGTCGCCTGGAGTCCGAACCTGGGTTTCGCCCACGTCGACGCCGAGACCCAAAGCCTGGCGGAAGCGGCGGCGAAGACCCTGGAAACCTTGGGCTGCCGGCTGGAGGCCGAGGATCCCCCCGTGGACGTCGACCTCTTCGAGGCGGCGGACCCCGTGCGCAACGCGGACAAGTACGCCGCCTGGGGACACCTCTTGAGGGACCGTCCCGACGACCTGACTCCCTACGTACGTTCGGTGCTGGAACGCGGAAGCCGGGTCACCGGCGAGGAGTATTCCAACTCGCTCCGGGAGCTGGAGCGGCTCAACAGCCGCATGGCGGATTTCTTCGGGCGCTACGACCTGCTGGTAACGCCGACCACCAGCGTTCCGGCCTATCCCGTGAGGCAGCCGCCGCAAACCATCAACGGTTTCGAAGTGCCCCACTACGCCAGCACGACGCTGTTGACGATCCTGTGGAACCTCACCGGCCAGCCGGCCGCCTCCCTGCCGTGCGGGCTCACGGACAAGGGACTGCCCGCGGGGTTGCAGATCATCGGCCGCCGCGGCGACGACGCGGCGGTGCTGAGGACTTCCCGGGCGCTGGAGCAAGCGAGACCCTGGCCAGCCGGGGTCCGGGTCCAAAACGATGCGCTCTGAAACGCGAAAGCCGGAGAAACGCCTGCATTTCCCCGGTTTTCCGGCCAATTGCCGCGCCGGATCCGACCTCAAATGAGCATGCGGGGCCGCGGGTGTCGTCAAGCGGCAGGCATACAGCGGCGTTGGGGCGGAACGCTCCCATCCGTCCGCCCATGGGGTCAGGTGACCCGCAACTCATCCGCTGGAAGCCCGATAGCGGCCCGGGCCAGGCGTATCTGCTCTCTCGTGGTGATGACCCGGAAAGACCTCGCGGTCCTTATTGCCCAGAAGGTCTCTTCCTGGATCTCGCGGGTAGTGGCGTATTTCTTGAGGATGTCCAGCACGCCGCCGCCGTGGACCTGGTCCTTGCTCTGATGCAGTCCGGCGTTCATCAAGGACCCTTCCGGTATGCCGCAGAGCTTTTCCACCCGGCTGGCGCTGGCCGCCCAGGGGCCTTCGAACTCGCCCTTGTCGAGGAAACCCCGCTTGACCGCCACCCGGATGCTTTCCAGCCCGCCGATGGCGGCATAGCCGCCCTGCCACGTCAGCGTCCGGCTCAGATTGTCCAGCGCGTGCATGCAGGCCATGAAGATCGGCGTGGGCTCGAACGCCTCTGCCTCCTCGCGCGTGATGCCGAGTTGCAGGGAGTCATAGTAGAGCACCTCGATGTGGCACATGCCGTCGGCGTCCGGGTCGCTTACCTCCTCGTCCCAGCAATCGTGCAGGATCTCGCGCCGCACGTCCTGGTAAGGGCACTTGGCGGCGATGTTCATCAGGTAGCTCGGAAACATCTTGGCGAAGAAGCTGTGGTTCATCTGCCAGACGCCGAAATACCGCCTGGCCTTGTCGGCGTCGGTGAGGACCTCGTCGGGAATCGGCGGGTGGTTGGGATAAGCCCTTACCGTGTCGGCCTGGGCCTGCAGGAACCGCGCTTCGTATTCGTCGGGAGGGAGCGGCGCGACATCGGACTGCGGAGGAACCCTGAAAAAGGTCTTGGTGGTGATGACATCCGTTTTAGTGTCCGCCATCTCTAACCTCCTTGTTTGCGAACCATGCGAACGGGAACGCCTGTCCCGGCGGTATCAGAACGGCTGTGGCGTGTCAACGAAGCCGTCCGCCGGCCCGCCGCGCACTTTACTCTCCGTGTGGGGATTGATATATCCGCTGCCGAATCGTCCCGAGCCGGGCCCACGTCCAGGAGGATGCCATGCGAAGCGCCTACGGTCTCAAGATACCGGAGATAGACCCCGAGCTTACCCGGGTGGGGCCGGGGACGCCGTGCGGCGAGTTGATGCGGCGGTACTGGCAGCCGGTGTGCCTTTCGGCCGACCTCGCCAACCTGCCCAAGCGCATCCGCATCCTGGGCGAGGACTTGGTGGCCTTCCGCGACGGCCAGGGCCGTGCGGGCCTCTTGTTCTTCCGCTGCAGCCACCGGGGCACCTCGCTGGAGTACGGGCGGGTGGAGCGGGATGGTCTGCGCTGCTGCTACCACGGCTGGCTCTACGACGTGGAGGGCCGCATCCTCGACATGCCCCTGGAACCGCCCGACAGCACCGTGAAGGACCATCTCTGGCACCCCGCCTATCCCGTCCAGGAGTACGGCGGGCTGCTGTTCGCGTACATGGGTCCGCTCGACAAGATGCCGCTGCTGCCACGCTATGACGTGTTGGAAGCGGAAGGAGGGACGCTCAAACCGCGCTTCGGCCCCCGCGTGGGCGGCGCCCAGGACTGCAACTGGCTCCAGAGCGAGGAAAACCTCATGGACGCGCTCCACGCGGTGTGGCTGCACACGGTCCACAGCGGCGCCCAGTTCCCCACCCAGGCGCATTCCACGCTGCCGGAACGGCTGGTGTACGAAGAGACGGACATCGGCATGCGATTCATCATGACCCGCAAGCTCGACGACGGGCGCTGGGCCGACGTCATCTGGGAAAACATCATGCCGCTCAACGTGCACCTGACCTATACGGACGAGCCCGTGACGGAGAAGGTGAACCAAGTGTCCTTCTGCGTCCCCGTGGACGATACCCACCAACTCGGCGCCAACATCCGCTGGATTCCGGACGGCGCCGACCCGTCGGAGCTATCGGGACGCGAGAAGCTCGCCCCCGCGGGCCGGGGACCCCGGGACTACGAGTACAGCCAGCGCTTTCCCGACGACAAGGAAGCCCAGGAGGGTCAGGGGGAGATCGTGATCCACGCCATGGAACGCCACGTGAGCTCCGACGAGGGCGTGCTGTTATTCCGGAAGATCCTCAAGACCGCCATCGACGACGTCAAGGCCGGCAAGGACCCCAAGGGGATCATCAGGGATCCCGCAAGGGCCGCCTGCGTGCCCACCACCGCGGGCGCCGTCGTCCACCAGGAACGGCCCGCGCACGTGGCCTGAGATTCGCGCCGCCGACACGCCCAGTTTCGATCACTTCGTTCGGATCAGCCGGGCCGCGCACGGACGGGTTCGAAGCCCGCCCCTACAAAGAACCGGTTTTCGGATCCAGGCCGTAGAAGCGCGCGACGTTGTCCACCAGGAGCTTCCGCTTGGTGCCCTCGCCCAAATCCGTGCGCTCGAGGAAGACACTCACTGAATCCACCAGCCGGTCGGCATGCGGAATATCGGAACCGTAGAGCCAACACTCGTCGCCGAACTCCTCGATGGCGAACGGCAGGAGCCGCTCGTCCACCTCGAAGCCGAAGTAGATCTGGCCTCTGCGGATGTACTCCTCCGGCCTGTGCTTGCCCAGATAACCCCGGTTGAAGTCGGCGCCCGCCCGGGCATTCTCGAGTCCGCTGTACTCCGATACCCGCTCCACCACCGCGGGCACCCAAGAGCAGCCCGCCTCCAGGAAGGCGATGCGGAGGTCGGGGTAGCGGTCGGCGATGCCCTTGGAGATCACCCGCTGGAAAGCGAACTGCACGGTGAGCCAGAAGGCCATGCTGGTCTTGTCGTGATGGGTGTCGCACACCTCCCCCAGCGCCCGGAAACTATGCCCCGTGTGCACCGCCACCGGCAGACCGGCGGCCGCGGCCGCCTTCCAAACCGGCTCCATGGAGTCGTCGTCGACGCGGTGGTGACCGGTCATGCCCAGCATCATGACGCCTACCGAGCCCATCTCCTTCGTCCGCTGAACCTCGCGCGCGGATGCTTCCGGGTCGATGGGGTCGATAATGGTGACCCACTTCAGGCGTTCCGGCGCCTGGCTCGTCATGTCGGCGATCCAGTTGTTGTAGGCGCGCATCATGGCCACGGACAGCTCCCGGTCGAAGGTGACGGGATAGGAGAGGAACATGGTCGGATAGATGACCTGGACCTCGGTGTTCTCCTGGTCCAGTTGCTCAAGGCGCGCCGCCACGGTCCGGAGCTCGGCGCTCTCCACCGGATCGGCGGCATGGATGCCCGGCGTGACCTCCGCCGGCCGGCCGTCCTTGCTCAACGGAAAGCCCGCCTGCTGGTAGGGGCCGCTCCGCACCGGGAACGCCCGGGTGTCGATGAGCCAGCGCAGCGCCCTGTCGGAGCCGATCTCGATCACCTCGGGCCGGGAGGATCGGAGACCGGCATCCCAGTACTTGTCGGAGAATGTCACCTCCGACTCCGAAACGTGTCCGTCCGCATCCCACGCCTTGATCATGGTCTTCCCTTCCCTCGTGTCCCCGCGCACCGAAACGGGGACATCATATACTACCGGGCCGTTCCCCCGGAAACGATTCGGAAATGGCGACGATCATCGTCAAGCTGTTCACTTGCCCCGGCCGGATTCGCTATACAGAGATGATCCTCCGGCAAGGGAGAAGCACTTGAGCATCCAATCCATCGACCCACCGGCCCTGCAGGCGCTGTTGGCCTCGGATTCCCTTCACGCCTGCATCGACGTGCGCGAGCGCGGCGAGTTCGCGCGAGCGCAGATCGCCGGTACCAGCCCGGTGAACCGGGGCATGCTGGAGATCCGGCTGCCGGTGATGGTGCCGGACCGGCGCGTGCCGGTGGTGGTGTGCTGCGACGACGGGCGCCGTAGCGCGCTGGCGGCGGGGACCCTGGCGAGCATGGGCTACACCGACGTCCGTATCCTCGCGGGCGGCATCGACGAATGGCAGCGCCAAGGCTTGCCGGTGCGTTCGGGCTGGGGCGTACACGGCAAGGAATACGGCGAGCGCGTCGCCCATGGCGGCAACGTCACCCACTTGAGCGCGGTAGAGTTGGCCCAGCGACGCAAGTCCGGCGAGGACGTGGTGGTGGTGGACGTACGCTCGCGGGAGGAGTACCTGCGGGGCCACGTGCCGGATACCTACCACATCCCTGGCGGCAATCTCCTGCTGGACGCCCCCCGCCTTCCGTTGAAGGACGATACAACGCTGGTGGTGAGCTGCGCCGGCCGCACTCGCGGTATCCTCGGCGCGCAACTGCTTCACGACAACGGCTTCACCAACGTCTACGCCCTGGAGAACGGCGTCATGGGCTGGTTCCTCGCCGGCGGAAACATTGCCACGGGGCAGGGCAAGGAGACACCCCAGACTGGCTCCGCCGCCCGGTCTGCGCGCATCCGCGAGGCCACCGAAGCGCAGGCCTCGCGCGAGCGCATCCGCCGCCGTCCCGGCGCCGACTTCCGCGCCGCCGCCGCGTGCGGCGAAACTGTCTACCTGCTGGACGTGCGGCTCCCCGAGGAATACGGAACGGGCCACATACCCCGCTCCGTCTCGCTGCCGCTGGGGCAGATGGCGCTCGCCCACGAGAACTTCCTCGCGGTGCGCCGCGCGCCGGTGTTCGTGGTGTCGGACGACGACCTGCGGCCGGTCTGGGCAGCCTCCCTGCTGCAGAGACTGGGCTTCCACGACGTCGCGATCCTCGACGGCGGCTTGCGGGAATGGAGCGCAGCGGGCTTCGAACTGGAAACGGGGACTCCCGAGGCCGCGGTCTTCGGATTGGAAGAGGCGCGGGGGCAAACGACGTTCATCGATGCGCCGGCGCTCGAGGCACACGTCGGGTCCCCTTCCCTCGCGCTGGACGTCCGCAGCATCGGCGAGTACGGCTTCGCCCACATCCCCGGAACGCGATGGCTGCCGCGCGGACGCCTGGAGCTGGACATCGCGGGAGTCGCGCCGGACAAGGCATCTCCCCTGCTCCTGGTCTGCGACAACGCCGTCCGCTCCACGCTGGCCGCCGGCACTCTGCGGCAACTGGGTTACGGCGACGTCCGGGTGCTCGAAGGCGGAACCCGCACGTGGGAGAGCGGCGGCCGGGCGCTGGAGGACGGACTCGATGGCACCGGGGTCTCCACCGAGGATGCGCAGGCCGACTTCGGCCACAGTGTTTGGCACGGGGCCTTGGGGAAGTCCCGCGAGGACATGGAGCGCTACCTGTCCTGGGAAATCGATCTGGTCAAGGACGGAGAAACGGCGTCCTGAGACGCCGGACCGGTCGTCAGGGCACCCTGCCAGGCAGGCTGTGGAAGAGCACGCCGCCCACGTAGCCCACCAGGGGCGGCACGAACAGACTGGCCACGAATCGGGTCACGGATATGTCCATGCCCAGTATGGGAATCTCCCATATGATGACCCGGTGGATGCCGATTACGGACCATGACGTCAGATAGGCGATAATCGGGCCGGCACCGGCACCCGCGGTCATCAGCGTGGCGACGATGGGAAAATGCAGCATCGGCCCGCCCGGAGTGAAGGCTCCGGCCACGGTGCCAATCATGAGCCCGCGTATGCCGGAGCCCTCGCCGATCCAGTCGGAGACCAGATCGGTGGGGAGGATCACCTGCACCAGACCGGCCACCGCAAAGGCGAAGATCATCTTCGGAAGCGTGTTCATCAAGAGCTGGCCGCCGCTCGACAGGCCCTCCAGGGCAGGCTGGACGCCGTACGAACGGAGCACGTACACGCCGACGACGATGCTGGCGACGAACATGAACCAAAAGCCACCGTCCATACCGAGCCTCCCCATTAAACTACGTCTGTTCTTGCGCATGCCGCAGCCAACCCCCGGGCGGAGTGAAACCCCTTGCAAAGCTTCCGCAACTTGACACAAACGGAACCCCGATTGTAGTTCTTTAGGCTCGGCGAACGGCAGCGAAAACACCGAGGACGGCATGCTGACCAGGGAAGACAACGAGATTCTGACAAGGGTGGGCCCGGGCACGCCCATGGGCGACGTGATGCGGCGCTACTGGGTGCCGGTGGTCCTCTCGAGCGAGCTGGAGGCCGGAGGCCGCGCCAAGCGCGTGCGCATCCTGGGCGAGGACATGGTGGCCTTCCGGACCGCCCGGGGCGAGGCCGGGCTCCTGGACGAGTACTGCTCGCACCGGCGCGTCTCCCTCTATTTCGGGCGCGTGGAGGCAGACGGCCTGCGCTGCTGCTACCACGGCTGGAAGTACGGCCTGGACGGCCGCTGCCTGGAGATGCCCAACGAGGCGCCGGAGACCGACTTCAAGCACGCCGTGCGGCACCCCGCCTATCCCTGCCGGGAGCGCGGCGGCATCGTCTGGGCGTTCATGGGCGATCCCGCGCACATGACCGACCTGCCCGACTTCGAATGGTTGCACCTCCCGGACAACCAGCGTTTCATCTCCAAGTACTACCAGGACAACAACTACTTCCAGGCGCTGGAAGGGGGCATCGATTCGAGCCACATCTCCTTCCTGCACGCGCCGCTGAGCTCGGCGGATCGGGCATCCCTGAAGGATATCGAGAGGGCCGGCTTCGGCGTGGACACCGCGGTGGAGTCGTCGGACCGAAGCCCGCGGTTCGAGGTGGTGGACACCGAATACGGCGTCATGATCGGCGCCCGCCGCAACGTCGCCGACGACCGCTACTACTGGCGCATCACCCAGTTCATCATGCCCTTCTACACCATGCCGCCGCCCCAGGATGAGGACCCGATCCTCCATTCCCACGCGTGGGTGCCGGCGGACGACGGGCACCTGATCAACTGGACCATCACGTGGCACCCGGGACGGCCGCTCAAGGAAGAAGAGCTGGCGTCGTTCAACATCGGCCTGAGCGCTCACATCACCGAGTTCGGGCCGGCCGTGAACGGCCCCTACGGCGATGTCCGTCCCGCCGCCACCCGGGCCGGCGACTACGGCATGGACTGGGAGGCCCACCGCACGCGCATGTTCTGCGGCATCCCCGGTTTCGGCATGCAGGACCGGGCCATGACCGAGAGCCAGGGGCCGATCTTCGACCGTACCCGCGAGCGTCTGGGCACCAGCGACACGGCCATCATACGGGTGCGCAAGTGCCTCATCGACGCCGCCAAGAGGCTCCGGCAGGAGCAGGCCGACCCGCCGGGACTGGATCCCGGGCTTCACCACATCCGCGCCACCTCCGTCCGCTTGCACAAGGACGCGACGTGGGTCGAGGCGGTCCAGGATCGGGTGAGCATTGCGCCGTAGGGGACCCGAGCTCCCCGTCCCTGGATTCCGGCCCCGTATCGAGTACGGGGCAGGCTTTTCGCCGGAATGACGATGGCGGGCGTGGTGCCGTGTCCGTAACCACGGAGAGTTTCGACGCAGCCTGTTTCGCGGCAATGACGGGTTCGGAATGACGTTTGAAGAGTATATGGCCGTGCCGTATGTCCTTCGCATGGTGGCGGTCCGGGGGCACGATGGGCGGTGGCTGCGCCGGGCGGAGTACCCGGAGTTGCCCGGCTGTGTCGGCGAGGGACGCTCGCCGGAAGAAGCCCTGGACGACCTCGACCGCAACCGCGAGCGCGTGGTCCGCGAGCGTCTGGCCGCGGGCACGGAGATACCGGTGCCCCGGCGACCATTGGCGCGGTTGATGAGGATGGGGTAGGCACCGGCCGGCAGGACACTCTGGCCAGGTTTTAGCACAATGGAGAGAGGAGAATCGCCTTGAGCTTCGGAATGGAACAGGCACGGGCGCTGGTGGATGCGGGCATCCGCGCGGCGGAGGAAAAGGGATATCTGGTGGCGGTGACCATCGTTGACGCCGCCGGGAACTTCATGTGGTCGGGCCGCATGGACGGGACCAAGTTCGTGGCTCCGGACATCGCCCGAGCCAAGGCGTTTACCGCGGCCGCCTTCCGCCAGAGCACCGCGGTGCTGGAGGAAAAGGCCAATCCGAAACCGGTGTTCTACACCGGCGTGCAGGTGGTGCACGGCGGGAACATCGCCATCGGCCAGGGGGCGCTGCCCGTCTGGATCGGCGACGAGGTGGTGGGCGGCATCGGCGTCAGCGGGGCCGCGCCCCAGGAAGACGAGGAGGTGGCGGCCGCGGCCCTCGAGGCCGAGGGATTCTCGTTCCCGAACGCGGACGTAGCCACGCGGGCCGCGCTGGGGCATTCAAGATAGAATCGACGAGCGCGTGGGACGCATCCAGGGAAAGGTCGCATTCATCACAGGCGGCGGAGGCGGCATCGGCGCCGCCACCGCCATGCTGTTCGCCGAGGAAGGTGCCAAGCTCGCCGTGGTAGACCGTGACGGCGCGGCCGCCGATGCCGCGGCCGCGGAAATCCGTGGCAGGCTCCCCTCGGCGGACGTCATGCCCATGGCGGCGGACCTGAGCGACGAACCGCAGGCGAAACGCGCGGTGGACGCCGCAGCGGCCTACTTCGGCGGTCTCGACATCCTGGTCAACGTGGCCGGGATCCGGGTGTACGGCGCCCTGGCGGACGCCGAGCCGGACAGTTGGGACTCCATCCTGGCGGTCAATCTCATGGCCACCGTTCACTGCTGCAAGGCCGCGATCCCGTTCCTGCGGTCGCGGGGCGGCGGCAGCATCGTCAACGTCTCTTCGGTCTTCGGAGTCACCGGACGTGCAGGAATGGGACAGTACGACGTGACCAAGGCCGCGGTCGTGAGCCTCAGCCGCACCCTCGCCATCGAGGAGGTGGGGAACGGGATTCGGGTGAACGCCGTCTGCCCCGGCCCCACCATCACGCCTTTTCACATCGAGCGGGCCAAGACACGGGGCGTGAGCGAGGAAGATCTGCGCCGCACCGGCGCGCAACACACGCTGATGAAGCGGTGGGCCGAGCCCCGGGAGGTGGCCCATACGATCCTGTTCCTGGCCTGCGACGAGTCATCCTTCGTCACCGGGACGGCGCTGGTGGTGGACGGCGGCGCGTCCGCGGCCGCAGGCGGCTCGTAGCCCGGCGCCTGTCCGCGTAGGGGCGACCGGCGGTTGCCCCCGGGTTTCCACCGTGGCGCAGGCTGCCGGAGGCGTCAGTCCGCCAGCGGCACCACCGCGAAGACGTGGGGCTCGTCGCCGATGACCCGGCTCCGGTGCCCGCGCCCGGTGAGGTCGTCCGCGAGCATGATGTCGCCGGTCGTGAACCGCCGCACCTCGCCGCCGCCGCACTCGATGTCCCACTGCCCCGACAGCGTGAACAGGTACTGCCGCCGCGGCGCCGGGTGCCAATCCAGCAGCACGCCGGGCGGAACCCGCCGCACGTGCACGCTCTTGGCGTCACCCAAGGACGTGGATTCCATGTTGCGATCCGGCTGGAAGTCGAGCTCGATCTCCTCGAAGTGCGATTCGCCGTCGTCGCCGGTGTAGAGTCTCAGTGCCTGCATGATTCCCCGCTTTCCTTCCGGCGGCCCGCCCCGTATCCATGCGCGCTACCGCCTCTTCCATGATCTCTGGGCTTGAATGCCTAGAAATTCTGAACGCGCTTCTCCCCTTCTCTCCAGACCACCGCGCCCGCCGTCGTCGGTACACACGCGGCTTTCTCAGGATCCCGGATGATCCCCTTGGGATCCTCGCCGCGTTTCACGGCCTCTATGGCGGTCCGAAGTATCCTGCGGAACATCAGCACCCCTTCATCCGAGGTGACGTGGTGCTCCAGCCGGTGGTTGGCGATCTCGCCCTGCCCTTCCTGGGCTTCCTTGTCGTCGGGATGCCGCTGGCTGTACTCGTAGCTCGTGTCTGACCTTCCGCCAGGCGCGAGCTTCGCACGCCCGCTCAAAACGGTCTCGTCCACGTCCTCGGGCATCCACCGGATGTTGGCCGACCGGACGTGCGTGTCGTCCACGGGAACACAAAAGGAGACCTGGGTCACCTTCCTGGTCTTGAGCTCGTCCGTGTAGACCAGGTGGGCGTTCAAGGGCATGACCATTTCCCAGATCAACTCGGCCCAGCGGCCGCCGTCGAGCTTCTGGACCATGACGAAACGCATGCCCATCTCGGTCTCTTCGTACCGGAGCTCCTCCGGCAGCGAGGTGAACACCTGGGTGGGGAACTGGGAGCCGCTGTGAAGCGTATGCAGCCACACGGTGTGCAGCGCATCCATGAGGTTTTCCTCGGTCTGGAGCCAGTTGCAGTCGACGGAGCCCCCGATGCGCGGCCCGAATCTGGCGTAGAACTTCCCTCCCTCGTGTACCCAGGCGTCGTACTTGGGTAGCTCCGGGACCTTCTCCAGTGGTCCCATGTAGGCGAAAACCAGGCCGCCAAACTCCTGCACCGGGTATGCCGGGTGCCGGAGATGGTCCTTCACCGTGCTCTCGGGCGGTTCCAGCGGCATGTCGAGGATGCGCCCCTCCACGTCGTAGAGCCAGCCGTGGTAACAGCAGCGCAGCCCGTCCCGCTCCACCCGTCCATACTCCAGCGAGGTGCCGCGGTGGCTGCAACGAAAGAAGAGCAGCCCCGCCCGCCCCTCGCCGTCCCGGAAAGCAACGAGGTCCTCGCCCAGGATACGGATGCGCTTGGGCAGATCTCCTAGGTCGCGAGACAGGCACACCGGCTGCCAGTAGCGGCGCATGAGCTCGCCGCAGGGCGTGCCGGGGCCGACACGGGTCAGTTCCGGATCGATTTCCGGGATCTTGAAGCCGTAGGCGCTCCTCATGGAGACGCTCCTCTCCGGTCCAGGTCGTTCACGACTCTAGTCCGGAACGCAAACCGGCCGGCACACACGGATGGAATAACCATGTCGGCGTGTCCGGCCGGTGGAGTATTCGCGGTGATTCGAGAAAGCTCCGCTACTGCTACTTCTTCTGCAAGGCCTCCTGGAATATCGGCGCGTAATGGTTGATCAGGCCGTAGAAGCCATCAAGCGTTTTGTTCCAGTCCTCGCCCACGACCGGAGACATCTTGGCTTTCATCTTCTTGAACCTGGCGATGACCTCCGGATCCTTCAGCGCCGTTTCGAAGGCCTTTTGCAGAATCGCCTGCCGGTCCTTGGGCATACCCGGAGGAGCGGTGGCCACGCGGTGTGAGGCGAGAACACTGAGCTGTGGGAAGCCCAGTTCCCCCACGGTGGGCACATCGGGGTACCTGGGATCGCGCTTGTCCAGGTAGACCCACATGGGCCTCATGTTGCCGTCCTCCACGAACACCATCTGGCCCGGGGAATCCAGACCCAGGGCCCTGGCGTGGCCCTCCCCTCTGACGATGCCCATGTTGGCCGCCGGAGCGCCCGGATAACCCAGGATGAACTTCGGATTGAACCCCATCACCTTGGCGGTCAGCAGGTTCGCGATCCATCCGGTGGCGCCCACCCCCGTGCCGGTGAGAAGGACCTCCTTGGCTTCCTGGAAGTCCTTGAGGTTTTGGAACTTGGTCTTGGCGCCCACCGCCCAGACGTAGGGGCCGGACGAGATCCGTCCGAGCCAGGAAAACTCCTTCAGCTTGTAGACCGGCTTGGGATCCGCGAACAGCTCGGAGACGATGGCCCCGGGGATGTTGACGGTGCCGATGGTGTAGCCGTCGGGCTTGGCTTTCCACAACAGGTTCCAGGAAATGGTTCCGCCGGCGCCCGGCCGGTTCCTGAGAATGACGTTGACGCCGAGGGCTTTCTTCAACCCGACGCTCACCGCCCGGCTGTGAAGATCGAACCCGCCCGCCGGTGCGTAGGGGATCAACCACGTAATGGTCTTGCCCTTCTCCGGCCATGTCCCTTGAGCTGATGCGTCCTGTGCGGGTACCGTCAAGCCAAGGACGGCCAACAAAGAAACCACACCGATCAGGTTACGTAACATCGGAAACCTCCTTGCCGCTTTTGTTACCTACGCTTGTGTCCAGTTGGCCCGTTCTCTTCCGCTACTTCTGCAGAGCCGCCTTGAAAACGGCGCCGTGTTCCTGAATCAGGCCGTAGAAATCCCCCAGCATGTTGTTCCAGTCCTCGCCCACCACCGGTTCTATGCGCGCCTTCATCTTCTTGAACCGATCCAGCACTTCCGGATCCTTGGTGGCCGCGTCGAACGCCTTCTGGAGCAGGGCCAGCCGGTCCTTGGGCATGCCCGGAGGTGCGGCCACCACCCGGTGGGAAGCAAGCACCGAAAGGCCCGGATAACCCAACTCTCCCACTGTCGGGACATTGGGGAAGTCCGGATCGCGCTTGTCCAGATAGACCCACATGGGCCTCATGGTGCCGTCATGGACGAACGCCATTTGGCCCGGCGAGTCCAGGCCGAGGCCACGGGCGTGGCCTTCCCCTCTGACGATCGCCATGTTGGCGGCCGGGGCGCTGGGGAAGCCCAGAATCTGCTTGATGTTGAACTTCATGACCCTCCCGGTCAGGGTCGACGTGACCCACTCCGTGCCGCCGACCCCGGAGCCCGTGACCAGGACTTCCTTGGCCTTCCGGAAGTCGTCAAGCGTCTTGAACGGCGTTTTCGCTCCCACCGCCCACATATACGGGGCGGCGGAGATCTGCCCGATCCACGAGAACTCCTTCAGGCGGTACTCGGGGGTGGGCTTGCCGAACAGCTCGGAGACGATGGCGCCGGGGATGTTGACGGTGGTGATGGTGTAACCGTCGGGCTTGGCACCCCAGGTGAGATTCCAGGCGATATTCCCGCCCGCGCCGGGCCGGTTGCGGATGATGATGTTGACGCCGAGCGCCTTCTTCATCCCCACGATCATGGCGCGGCTGTGGAGGTCGAAGCCGCCGGCCGGACCGTAGGGAATCAGCCACGTGATGGTCCTGCTCGGATACTTGTCCTCCGAAACGGCCGGACCCGAGAAGCCGAAGGCCAGCGCGATGATCCCGACCAACAGTCCTGTCACAATGCGTTTCGCTCGCATGGGCACCTCCGAAGTTCCTTGGCGTCGCACCCGTATGCCACAGGCACGACGAACCTGTCAACGAAAACAGGCGTGTGCGTTGTTTCGCCGACGCCCTCCAGGCGCTCTTTCCGGTCGGACAGAGCGCGGACGGGAGTCAGAATCAAGTGAGACCCTTGAAGTAGCTGAGGTCCCCCTGCCCCTCGCGCAGGATCTGGATGGTGTCGTCCACCAGCGAGATGACGCTGGACGCCAGCACCGGAAGGGTACCGCACTCCATGATGAGGTCCACGCGGTGCCCGAAGATCCGTTCAAGGTCGGCGGGGTTGGTGACGACTTCTTCGTCGCTCTCGTTGGCGCTGGTGCTGACCACGGGACTGCCGAGCTGCTCCACCAGCGCCAGCGGCACCGGGTGGTCCGGTATCCGGATGCCCACGGTCTTCTGCTTGGACTGGAACACCCGGGGCGTTTCCTTGGTGGCGGTAAGCACGAAGGTGTAGGGACCGGGAAGGAAGCGTTTCAGGATGCGGTGCGCGAAGTTCGACACGTGACCGTACCGGCTCACCTGCACCAGGTCCGAGCACACGAACGACATGGGCTTGTTGGCATCGCGCCCCTTGATGCGGCGGATGCGCTCCACCGCGACCTTGCTGGTCACGTCGCAGCCGAGGCCGTAGATCGTGTCGGTGGGATAGACGATGACGCCGTCGCGTCTCAGGACCTCGACGGCGCGGTCCACGTGCCGTCCCTTCAGGTGTTGGGGATCGATGCTGAGGGTCGTTGTCATGAGGGGGCTCCGTCAAAGGCGGCACGGGCGGGTTCGCAACCCGCCCCGGGATGCTCAAGGAGAAGAAACATCGGTACGGCGGGTCATGAACAGGTCGACGGGCAGGCGCGTCCCCAGGTTCTTCTTCCGGGCTTCTTCCAGGACCAGGTGGCCGATGGCGGCGAACTGGATGCCCATGCCGCAGTTGTTGTTGTGGTGGGTGATCTCCGAGGCGGTGGTGCGGCCGGCGATGTTGCCGATGACCAGGTCGCCCAGCTCGTGGATCTGCTCCCAGCCGATGATGCCCTTCCTTATCGGCGACATCAGCTCGGGCTGCTCGTCGATCTCAACCTGCTCCTTGGAGTTCACGACGATGAGGTCGCAGTTCTCGATGGCGGCGTCGTCCAGCTCCCGGCGCTTGTCGAACCAGTCCGGTCCGATCATGGAGACGAGATGCGTGCCGGGCTCCAGCAGGTCACCGTCGAACACCGGGTCGCCCGAGTTGGTGGCCGTGACGACGATATCCGACTCATGGACCACGTCCTCGGGACGCCGCACCGCCCGCGCCTTCACCCCGTAGCGCTCCGTCACCTCCCTGGCGAAGCGCTTGCGGTTCTCCTCCCGCAGCGAGAACACCTTGACCTCCCGGAGCTTCCGCACCGCGCACAGTGCGTCAACCTGCCCGTGGGCCTGACTGCCGCTGCCGAAGATGCCCAGCACCGAGGCGTCTTCCCGCGCCAGGTGCTTGGCGGCGACCGCGGTGGTGCCCCCGACGCGGAGCGCCGACAGGTAGTGGTCGTGGACGATGCCCTTGAGCCTGCGTTCCTTGATGCTGAAGAGCATCACGAAGCCGGCGAAGTCGCCGGGAAACTCCATGCGGCTGGCGCCGTCGACGTTACGGAAGCGGATCTGCGACGAATCGAGACGGACCGCGGCCGTGTCGAAGGCCGGGACCGCGCCGGGGATGACGTTGAGCCAGTACCAGGTGCGCTCCGCCCCCTCCTGCGGCATGTGCAGCCGGCGCCGGGGCATCCCCTCGGCGATCTTCCGGCCGAGCTCGTAGTAGGCCGTCTCCACGGCGTCCACGATCTCCCCCATGTCGAGGAGACCTTCCATGTCTTCGTTGGTCAGGACCAGCACGTCCTCGTCAGCCATCAAGAACCCCTTGTCTACCCGCTTCCCGGAGTTTCCGGCCGCGTATGTCCACACTGTGTTTCGACGCGACCCCCGCGTCAGCCCAACGACGTACGGTAGACTGACGGTCTGCCCCCGTCAAGTCGTGCCGGGCCGGCCGACTTGCCATCCGCCCCCTTGAACGCCCGTAGCTTGATTTGTAAACGCAATGCCCCAAAATATATTCGAGCCTGGAGGCAAAGATGTTTCAACTCATGCGACTTGTGTTTGTTCTCGCGGCCGCCGCAACGGTTCTGAGTTTGACGGTCCCCGGAACGGCCCGCTCTCGCGACCTTGGGCTGGTCGACCGGCTGAAGCAGAACGCCGCCGAGTTCCGCCACGGAATCGGCAAGCCGGGGGGAACCCTCACCTACTCGACGATCTCCGGGCCCAAGACGTTCAATCTGGCCATTTCCACCGAGACGTCGTCGAGCGAGATTCTCGACTACGTGTTCGAAGGGTTGGTCGAGACTTCCTGGCTCAACGCGGAGATCGAGCCAAGCCTCGCCGAGCGCTGGGAGTCGTCCGAGGACGGCCTCGTCTGGACATTTTTTCTCCGCAAGGATGTGAAGTGGGCCGACGGGGCGCCGTTCTCCGCGGACGACGTCATCTTCACGTTCTCGAAGATCATCTACAACGACGACATCCCCGCCTCGGCCCGGCCGGGGCTCACCATCCGCTACCTCGACGCCGCGACGCAGACCTGGAAAAAAGGCCAGGTCAAGGCCGAGAAGATCGGCCCGCACAGCGTGAAGTTCACCCTGCCGGTGCCGTTCGCGCCCTTCCTGCGGAGCATGAGCACCTCGATCTACCCCAGGCACATCCTGGAACGGCACGTGGACGACGGCACCTTCACCTCCACCTGGGATGTAGGCACCGAGCCCGGGGACATCATCGGCACCGGTCCCTTCACCATCGAACGCTACGACGTGGGAGAGCGCATCGTCCTCAAGCGGAACCCGCGGTACTGGCAACGGGACGCGACCGGGAACCCCCTGCCCTACCTCGACCGGGTCGTCTACCTGGTGGTACCCAACCTGGCCACGTCGCTGCTGAAGTTCCAGGCCGGTGAGACCGACATACTGAACGTCACAGGCGAGCACTTCCCGATCCTGAAACCGCAGGAGGCGGCCAAGAATTTCACGCTGTACAAGAGGGGACCGAACTTCGGGACCACCTTCCTCGCCCTCAACATGAACGCCGGCAAGAATCCCAAGAACGATGCGCCCTTCGTCGATCCCGTCAAGCTGGGGTGGTTCCGCACACTGGCCTTCAGGAAGGCCCTGGCCCACAGCATCGACAAGGACAGCATCATCGACAACGTCATGAACGGCCTCGGCTATCCGCAGTGGGCCGCCGTCAGCCCCGCGGCCGGCGACTTCCACAACCCGAATGTGACCCGCTACCCCTATGACATCGACAAGGCCAACGCCCTGCTCGACGGCCTGGGCTGGTTCGACGGCGACGGCGACGGCGTACGGGAAGACGCCGAAGGCAACAACGTCGTGTTCAACCTGGCCACCAACTCCGGCAACACGGTGCGGGAACGGGTATGCACGATCATGAAGCAGGACTTGGCGAGAATCGGCATCCGGGTGAACCTGCGGTTTCTGGAGTTCAATACCCTGGTGTCGCAGCTCACCAGCACCTACGACTGGGAAGCCATCGTCATAGGCTTCACGGGCGGCGTGGAGCCCCATCACGGCATCAACTTCTGGCATTCCGGCGAACGGCTTCACCTGTGGTTCCCGAACCAGGAGCAACCCGCCACCGAGTGGGAAAGGCGGATCGACGAGCTCTTCGTGAGCGGCAGCCGCGAACTGGACCACGAAAAGCGGGTCGCCATCTACCACGAGTTCCAGAAGATCGCGTCCGACAACGTCCCCGTCGTCTATACCGCCCTGGCCGAACGTATCACGGCCATCGGCAATCGCTTCGCCAACGTCACGCCGACCCTGTTCGGGCTGTTCGACGTACGGCGACTCTACCTGAAATGATCCGTAGTCCGTGCCACCGCGCGACGACGTCGCGCGGGCCAGGGACAATTCGACCATGACGACCTACATCGTACGGCGGCTGCTGATAACGATTCCGTCACTCTTCGGCCTGACCTTCGTGATCTTCATGATCATCCAGATCGCGCCGGGGGACTATTTCGACCAGTGGGCGCTCCAACCCGATCTCGATCAGCGGCAACTGCGCCAGTGGAAACGCGAGTTCGGCGCCGACAAGGGCTGGGGCAACCAATACCTGCGGTGGTTGCGCGGCGTGTTGTTCGACATCCGTTTCGCCCGCGAGCGCATTCGCGTCGCCGACTTCGAATACTCCGATCTCGCCGCCAACCGTAACGCCTACAAGATCTCCGGCAACGCCACGCCTGTCCTTGTCCCGCAAGCGGACGGCACATTCGGACTCGGGTTCAACTTCAACGCGGCCGGAGGTGTCGGCGTATTGCGAAAGACGGACAACCCCAACACGGCCGGTCAACACGCCTGGAACCACTGGTCGGGGGATGAATTTCGTTCCATCGAAATGGACCTCCGCAACGACCGGGTTCACGGCGCGGACATTTTCCTGCGCATCCAGGACAGGGGCGGAAAGGCTTTCCAGGAGCGCCGATCCGTCGCCGCCGACAAGCCGGTCTCGGTGGCGCTGACAGACGCCGACTACGCCCGCTTCGGAGTGGACCGGACGCGGCTCAAGGGGCTGTTTCTTTTCGCGCGCCAGCGCGGTGGAAGACCCGCGGTGATGGAGGTCGCCTATCACGCGGGGAATGCGGTGTTGGCCAGGGCACGTCACTCCCTTGATCCGACCCGGCGCCTGGCGCTGGTCCGCAATGCCTTCCCACCCGGGCTGGCAGAGCCGGCGCGTTGCGACCGTGTGACCTTCAGGATCATCCCGGAAGCGCCGCCGCGCATGACCGCGACCGTGACCTTCCGGGACGCGGATTCCAACGTCTACGCCACCGAGCTGCTCCTGCCCGACAACGTCACCACGTCACTCTCGGTCCCTTTGGCGGAGCTCCGCGCCGCGAAGGTGGACACCACGCGCATGGGTTCGATCTCCTTCCGCAGCGATGTCCCGGGATCCCTCTTCGTGGACGAGGTCCGGCTCGTCAAGGCCGGCAGCGGCTTCCACATCGGCATGCCGGACTTCGGCAGATCCATTGAGAACCGCCAGCCCGTGTGGACCACCATGTGGCCCTTTCTCAAGAACACCATGCTGCTGAACGTCCTGGCCATTCTCTTCACCTGGCTTCTGTCGCTACCCATCGGGATCTACTCGGCCACGCATCCCTATTCCTGGAGCGACAAGGCGTTCGGCTTCATGGCTTACATGGGCTTGGCGATCCCCTCTTTCTTCTTCGCGCTGTTGCTGCTCTATGCCGTAACCCTGACCTACGACTTCAACCCCAACAACCCGTTTTACGAATGGCTCCCCATCGGCGGACTCACGTCGGCGAACTACCACGAGCTCGACACCTGGGGACGGATGATGGACGTGGCCCGTCACCTCGTTCTGCCCGTGATCGTGCTCGGAACCGGCTCCATGGCCGCGCTGGTCCGCGTGCTGCGGGCGGAGTTCCTGGACAAGAGCCACATGCAGTTCGTGGTCACGGCACGGGCCAAGGGCCTCTCCAACGCCATGGTCAACTACAAGCACATCCTGAGGAACGCCATCACCCCGTTCGTGGCAGGCTTCGGCTCCCTGCTGCCGACCCTCATCGGCGGCTCGGCCCTAGTGGAGATCGTTTTCGGCTACCCCGGCATCGGACAACTGATGCTTACAGCCGTGCGTTCCTACGACATCTACGTCGTAATGGCCAGTTCCCTGGCCGGCGGGCTGTTGCTGATCATCGGCAACCTGCTCGCCGACATCCTGCTGGCCTGGGTCGATCCACGGATCAGTTACAGGTAGTTGCCATGCCCCCCGAGACCGACAACGCCGCCCGCCGGAACCGCGGGACACCCGGGTCCAACTCTCCGTTCCGGCGCACGGTCTCCCGCCTCCGGCGCAACCGTCTCGCCATGCTCGGATTCTGGATCCTCCTGGTTCTCTACGGCGCCGCCATCTTCGCGGGTTTCCTCGCGCCTCACCACTATGCGGCCAGCGCCCGCAAGAAGGCCTACCATCCGCCCATGATCACGTGGATCCACATTTCGGACGAGGACGGCTTGAGATGGCCCTACATCCGCAACAGCGCCTTCGAGTTCGACGAGAACCAGCGCAAGGTCTACCGCGAGTTGCCCGGCGCCACCTATCCCATCGGGTTCTTCGTCACCGGAGACCGCTACCGTTTCCTGGGACTCATCGAAACCCGGCTGCATCTCTTCGGATTGCGCGGCGTGGAGAAATTCTCCGACAACGACCCCAACCGGCCCATGCTCTTCCTGCTCGGCTCGGACAGTTTCGGCCGCGATGTCCTCTCCCGCCTGTTGTACGGCAGCCGCGTGTCGCTGTCGGTGGGGCTGGTTGGAGTAGCCATCACCTTCGTGCTGGGCATGCTGATCGGCGGCGCCTCCGGCTATTTCGGAGGCCGCACGGACATGGTGATTCAGCGCCTGTGCGAGATGCTGATGATGATGCCGGGTTTCTACCTTCTCCTGGCGCTGCGTGCGGCGATTCCGGCGGACTGGTCGTCCTTCGAGACATATCTGGCCATCGTGGTCATACTGAGCTTCATCGGCTGGGCCAGCCTGGCGCGGATCATCCGCGGCCTCGTATTGTCCATCTCCGAGATGGACTACGTCGCAAGCGCGCGCGCCATGGGCGTTCCCAATTCACGCATCATTATCCGCCACGTGTTGCCCAACACGTTCTCGTACGCCATCGTCGCGGCGACCATGTCGATACCAGGTTACATCCTTGGGGAATCCGGCTTGAGCCTCATCGGCCTCGGCATCCAGGATCCCGAGGCTTCCTGGGGCAACATGCTGGCCCTGGCCATGGACATCGCGCAGATCCGCTTCCACCCGTGGATCCTGATCCCCGGCGTCCTGATATTCGTCACCGTCATGGCGTTCAACTACATCGGTGACGGTCTTCGGGACGCGTTGGACCCCCACGGCGTCCAACAATGAATCGTTCGTGTTGTTGTGAGCCCTTCCGGGGTGTGAAGCGGAATACTAGTGTCCTGTCTGGTTAATTCGCGCCATAAGATGCGCAGGATTTTTCGTTGTCGGCAAGGCGCGATGACGAGCAGTGGCAGCCACCACGCGAGGAAGAGCAACGCAGCCGACGACGAAAAAGACAAGCAGATTATGGCGCGAATTAACCAGGCAGGACACTAACGGCGGCCGCGCCGGCGCAACGCCTGGGGCGTGAACTTCCTTCGTTCCAACGGAACGTCGAACTCCGCCGCCTCGTATTCATTGGTCAGACCCTTGGCCACGTAGCGTCCGTTCTGGACATCGTAGACCGCGGTTCCTGTCTGCCACAGCACCGGCACCTGGTAGTGGTTGACGATCCAAGACTGACTCAGCCGCCAGAGATTGCCGCGCGCGTCATACTGGTCCGCCACCGCGATCTGCCAACTGTCCTCGTCGAGATAGAAGGTGCGACGCGGATAGATGTGGCGGGTGCCCTGCTTCAACGTCGCCTCCACCACCCACACCCGGTGCAGTTCGTAACGCGTAAGGTCCGGGTTGATGTGGCCGGGCTTCAGGATGTCGCCGAAGCGATAGCGGTCGCTGGCCAGTTTGTAGCTGTTGTAGGGGATGTAGACTTCCCGCTTGCCCACCAGCTTCCAGTCGTACCGGTCCGGCGCGCCGTTGTACATGTCCGCCTGGTCGTTGGTGCGCTGGCCGTCGGAGCCGGTGCCGGGGTTGTCGTAGCCGACGTTGGCGGCACGCCGGACGCGGCGCTGTCCGGGGTTGTAGACCCAGGCCTTGCGCGGCTCCGCGGCCTGGTTCAGGGTCTCGTGAACGAGAACGAACGTGCCCGCCAGTCTGGCCGGGGACAGCACCTCTTGCAGGAAATAGGCGAGCTTGTTGTCGATGTTGTCGGTGGTGGCGCCCGGCTGCTGATACCCCCACAGCACCTGCTCCCGGATTTGCACCACGACGTAGGCGCCGGCCGCGGTGGGTGCGGCCTGACCGCTGGTAACGCGCGCGGACTTGCCGCGGTAGCGCAGAAGATGGTTCCAGATGGCTTCGAGGCCGTTCTTGGGAATCGGAAAGGGGACGCCCTCGGCGGCGTTCACCACACCGTTGCCGTCCTCGGTGAGCATCGCCGTGGTGGCGTTGGCGATGGTCCGCTCGTAGATGCGCGGCGGCAGCGACGCCGTACGTCGCGTCTGGTAGACCGGCATCCGGTAGGTCTTGGGATAGCGTTGGATCACCGCGACCTGGCCGGGCGTGAGGTTGGCCTCGTATTTCCGGAAATTGTCCGCCGTGATGGTGAAGAGCGGCTTGTCGTCCGGGAACGGGTCGACGAGATGCTTGCCGCGCCGGTAGCCGGGCGGCGGCTCCTTGATGCCGCCTTCCCACGCGGGTATGGTGCCGGATTCGTTGCCCGCCCGGGCGGCCCCCAACGGCGTCAACTCGGCGCCCAGTCTGGCGGCCTCCGCAGCCGTGACCTTGGCCGCCGCCGGCGCCGCCGCGACCAGCGCCACCACGAGTGCGGCTGCGTGCATGGCCCATCGTGCCTTCATGTCATCCATCCCTTGAGAGACTATCCGAGATGCTTGCAAACTAAAAGGAATAGCTTGCCGTGAGCGACACGAAGTCGCGGTCGCCGAGCAGGTTGTGCCGGCCCGCGCCGAAGAAGTTGGTGTAGGAGAGCTCGGCCCGCCACGACACCAGATAGCTCGCGCCCAACGACAGCGTCACCGTCTTGCGGCCCTCGACGAAGTTGCCGATGGGGCCGGGGGTCGTGCCGTTGACGTCGTGGGCAAAGGCGACCCGAGGCATCAGACTGACCGGCCCCAGCGCGTTGCTGTAGGTCGCTCTCATCACCGCCCGATAACCCCAGGAGAACGGATCGGCGAAGCCGCCCACCTGGGTCTCCGGCTGGATTCCCCGCACCGTATATTCATGGGTGCCGCTGGTGTACGTGGCCGGTCCGTCGTAGCGGAGCACGGACTTGTCCTCCATACCCTGGACCTGAGTAAAGCCCGCCTCGGCCAGCAGCAGCACATCCCCGGCCCCCAGCATGGGCCCCAACGCTTTCGTGACCGCGAGGGAGCCCTGCACGACGTCCTTGCGGCGAAAGCCCTCAACCTTTTCGCCCGGTCCCACCGGACCGGTCTGGCTCTGGCCGAACAACCTGCCGAGGCCTGCCAGACCCGTCAGCAGCTGCTTGGCGGGATGCCGCGGCGGCAAGGCAGCCGCCCGGGCCGCGAGTTCCCGCAGCGGCGAGTACGCGGAAAAGACAAGCTCCGCGTTGTCGACCTGGAGCGGCTGATTGCGGCGATAGGCGATCTCGCCCTGGACGGCGAAACCACTGGACCCCAACTCGCCGTTGAAACTCGCGCCCACGACGTCGATATCCTCGGGGAACTCCCGGAAATACCGCATTGAACCGGCATAATCCGCCTGCGGGGTAAGCATGGTTTGCGGGTCGCCGGCGATGAGCGACACCAGCGGCAGACGGCTGTGAATACGCGAGTAGTAGAGGCCCAGTTCGGCGTCGTTGAGCGCCGCCGCAAAGTAGCGCAAGGCCACGCCGAACTGACCGTCGTGGCCGGCATCCCGGTCGGCGGCACGCGGCACACGGGAGCACAGACCCCTCGGGTTGGCAGCGCTCCGGCAACCGGGATCGGGCACGCCGCCCGTGTCGTCCCCCCGCTCGCCGAGTCCCAGATGAATGGTGTCCGCCCCGGGACCCGCGATATCCCTGACGGAGAAGAATGTGCCTTTTGCTTCGACCTCGGTGTGGGCCCAACGGAACTGATAGAAGCCTTCCAGGAAAACGCTGTCGCCGATGCCCAGCTTGACGTTGGCCGCGGGGACCGGGATGAGCACGTCCCGCAATTCCGCGCCGGCGACGCGCAACCTGGAGATGTCGGCCGGGCTGACGGAGTTGATGCCGCCGCGAAGGAAGACGCTCTCGCCCCAGCTTATGACCTGGTTGCCCAGCCGAACCGAGACCGGCACGGCACCGGCATCGAAATCGCCGGTGGCGTAGGCGTCCAGCAGCTTGAAGTCACGCCCGGCGTGTCGCTTCGCGGCCGCGGTCAGGGGCTTGTGGTCGGTGTCGCCGTCGGCGACCACCTGGTCGTAGAAGTACAGTACCCGGCCGAACAGACCCAGGTCCGCTCCCTGGTTCTCCAGACTGAGCTGCAGCTCGTGGTTCACCTTGGCGCTGAGCGATACGAGATCGCCCCGGTCGTAGTTGAGATTGCCGTCGTCGCTGTTGAAGGAACGGGCCTTGCCGCCGCTGCGGATGCTGAAGAGGCGCTCGTCACGCCCGGAGACGCGCATGGCCGCGCCCATGGAAACCGTGGTGTCGAAGTACCCGGTGATGCCACTGTCGTTGGCGGGGAGCTGCATCGCGGCCGCGGGGCGAGGCATCGACAGGCCGACAGCCGACAGCAGGACCACCAGCGCCAACCCTGCCCAAGACCGCCCACGGGACCTGGTCCCACCATGATGGCCACCAAACGCCGTTCCCGATGTCATATGGCTATCCCCTTTCGTCCGCCCATGCTTGACCCTCACCGGTTAGAGGTCCCGGCCGCACGCTGCAGCGCCGCGTAGAAGTCTTGATAAGGGGTCCCGGCAATCTCCTGAGGCATCTCCCGGACGATCTCCACCGTGTACGCGCCGGGTAGCTCCACCCCTACCACGGTGCGGACCACGAGCCGGTCGCCCGGACCGGCGTTCTCGTGAACTATGCCCACCACGTGCCGGAGCCCGTACTTGCCGCGGCCCGGCCTCAGGTCCCTGAGGACCATCGGCGCCTCCACGCCGCACCGGATGTCCACCGGGCGGCGGACGAAGGTATCCCAGACCGCGGCCTCACTGCTTGAAGCCATACTCGCTCCAGTTCTTCAGCACCTTCTCCCGCACCTCCCTGGAGAAGATCGAATCCAGCGTCGCCTTGACCGGCGTCTCCCATTCCCGTGACCACTCGCCCGGCCAGGTGCAATCGTAAAGCACCGTGGCGCCCTTCTGCGACGCCCGTTCCGCCTGGCTGTAGCAGGGCGTCAGCGTATTGGCCCGGCCCTCGTAGTGGATCACGTGGATGCCGTTGGCCGGATGGCACTTGGTGGAGAAGGCGTGGAGCACCTTGCCCATGTCGAACACGTCGGTGTCGGTATCCACCAGGAAGAGCTTCGACAAGAGCGCGCGGCGCGAGGTCAGAACCTGCAGCACCTTCCTGGCCACCTCCTGGCCGCCGTAGTCCACGCTCATCACCGCCAGGTGAACGGCGCCCTCGGGCGGCACGTACACGTCCCGCACCGGCACGCCGTGGCGCTCGAGCCGGCGCTTGATGGCCAGGGCGCCGGACAGCGCCGTCACCGTGGAGCTGTCGTCCTTGTAACCGGTGGCGTCGACCGTGAGCACGGGCTTCTCCCGGTGGGTGATGGCGGTGCTGCGGAAGAGTATGCCGTTGCCCATCTCGCCGGTCCGGTAGCCCGGGTACTCGCCGTAGGGACCCTCCAGCCCCACCCGGTCAGGCAGCACCTCACCCTCGATGACGATCTCGGAATGGGCCGGCACGAGAAGGTCGCTGGTCTCGCAACGGACCATCTCCACCGGCCGGCCGCGCAGGCCTCCGGCCAGGCTGGCCTCGTCGCCCCCGAGGGCGTAGGTGGCGGCGGCCGCAAAGTGGGAAAGCGGGTCCGTGCCGATGGCGATGGCCAGGGGCATGGGCTTCCCCTTGGCGACGTAGTGTTCCTGGAAGACCTTGCCCAGGTGGCTCGTGGGCCTGGGGAAGCCGGTGAGATGGTGCGCGTCGTAGACCATGAACCGGTACATGCCCCAATTGACCCAGCCGCTGTCCACGTCCTTCGAGATCACCAGGTCCCAGGTGCCCAGGTAACGCCCGCCGTCGCCCTCGTGGAGCATCGGCGTGGGCAGGTCGAAGAGGTTGGCGTGCGCGCCCGTCCGGACCACCTGCTTGCACGGCGCTTCCGTCACCTCCACCGGATCGATGGGGTTGGCCTCGCCCTTCTCGTAGGCTTCGTAGATCTCCCTGACCGTGGCGGTGGGAGGTAGCCCCAGGGCAATGGCGATGCGCCGCCAGGTGGCCACTGGATTGACGAAGACCGAGACCTCGTCCACGTAGTCGGTGACGCGCTTGAACCACACCGCCGGGCCGTCCTTTTCGCACGCCAGCCGGCTGATGGCGCCGAGCTCCAGGTCCCAGCTCACCTCCTTCTCCACCTCCACGAGGTCGCCCGACTGCCGGAGCGCCTCCACGAAGCCGCGGTTGTCGTCGAATATCATGGCGTCAAACGTAAGGTGCCGGTGTAGCGATTGCAAGGACGCTAATCCGCTCTCCGGTCCCGGATGCGCCTGACCTTGATGCGGTTCTCCACTCCGAGGGACCGGCCCAACTCTCCCGGCGACAACAGCACGGCTTCCATGGTGAGGCTGGTCGCGACCTTGAGCTCCCGCTCCAGCCGTTGCCTGAGCTCGCCGTCGGCCTCGAAACCCGGCCGCAACTCTACCTCCACCTTGAGGGTGTCCTGCTGCCCCACCCGGTCCACGGTCACCAGATACTCGCGGGTGAGCTGCGGCAGCCCCTCCAGCGCGGTCTCCACCGAGGTGGGATAGAACGGGATGCCGCTCACCTTGACCATGTCGCTCAGGCGGCCCCTGAGCTTGGAGATGCGCCGGAAGGTGCGGCCGCAGCAGCAATCGCCCTCGATGAACTCGCACAGGTCCTCGATGTTGTAGCGGATCACCGGCGCCGCCTCCTTGAAGAGGCAGGTGACCACCAGCACGCCCTCGTGCCCCGGCGGGACGGGCTCGTGGGTGGCCGGGTCCAGCACCTCGAAGATGTAGGCGTCCTCGTTGATGTGATAGCCGCTCCGCTCCTCGCACTCGAAGGTCGGCGAGCCGATCTCCACGCTGCCGAAGTTGTCGTAGGCGGACACGCCCCAGCGGGTTTCGATGGCCCGACGCGCCGCTTCCGTCATGGTCTCGGAGGTATGGATGGTGCGCCGCAGGCGGAAGTCCTTCTTGAGGTCGAACCCCTGGCCCTCGGCCACGTCGGCCAGGTGGAGCACATAGGACGGCGTCCCTGCCAGCACGGTGGTGCCCCAGTCACGGGCGATCTTGACCTGTCGCTCGCTCGGAGTGACGCTGCCGCTGCCCGTCGGCACCACCAGCGCCCCCAGCCGCATGGCCCCCTCGGAGGCGGTGAAGCCGACGATGAACAGCGTGTAGGCGAAGACGATCTGGAGGATGTCCCCTTCCCTCACCCCCTGGGCGTGGAAACGCCGGCTCCACAGCCGGGCGATGATGTCCCAGTCGTTGCGGGTGAAGAAGAAGGGCTTGGGGTTTCCCGACGTGCCCGAGCTGGCCTGCACCCGCACCGCGGCGAAGTCTCCCTGGTAGTCGCCGAAGGGCGGATGGAGTCGCAGGCTGTCCTCGAAGTCGCTCTTGCGGATGACCGGGAGCTTGCGGATGTCGTCGGCCGTGCGGATGTCCGCGGGTTCAAGGCCGCACGCCATCCAGCGGTCGCGGTAGAACGGGATGCGGTCCCAGGACCGCTGCACCAGGGCGGCCAGACGCTCGCCCTGGAGTTGTCGTATCGTTTCTGGTGAAGAAGTCTCGATCTTCAGGCTCTCGGGAGCGCCCGGGTACATCTCGGTAAGATTTTCCCTAGCCATTCGGCCCGCTGGTCCGTCCCCGCTTGCTTCTCTCGACCACTTCTCCCAGCTTGGCCTCCGCCGCATTGAACATGTCCGCAAGAACCTCCTGGCGCCGCTCTTTCAGTCGTTCAACCCGCCGCCACAATATGTCCTTGATCTCGGTGACCGCCTGCTCACGTACTTTCGCGGAGAGCGCGCTGTCCGTCCTGAACTCGAACTTCTCCACCGTGAACTCGGCAATGTCCGAAATATTGTCCCCCACGAGCTCTATATCCAACGCGGTTTGTATTCTCGCGATCCTTTGCTGCAGTTCGTTCTGACTGTCGCTCATCTTTCCCCCCGTGGACCGGACGGGCTTTTAGTGTCGCGTCCCATGATTTCCCGGCATAATTTGCTGGTCTTTTTCGCCGTCGGCTGCGTTGCTCTTCCTCGCGTGGTACCCGCCACTGCTCGTCATCGCGCCTTGCCGACGACAAAAAATCCGGCGCAACTTATGCCGGGAAATCATGGGACGCGACACTAGCCTTTCTCCAAGGCTTCGACCGCCGCAAGCTGCGTGTCGTAGATCGTGATGATCTTGTCGAAGCCGCTGACTTCGACGATACCGCGGACCGAGTCAGACAACGCGCATATCGCAAATTTCTTCCCCTCTCCGGTGAACCTCCGTGCAATTCGCAGGCCGACCCTAAGACCCGCGCTGCTGAAGAAGGTCACGTTCTCGAAGTCCAGGAGCAAGGCCTGGTCCCCGGCATCGATCCCCAGCTCCAGCATGCGCTCGAACACATCGGCGTTGCGGCTATCGAACCGGCCCTCGAGCATCGCGATCAGAATTCGGTCTTTCCGGCCCCACTTGATGTCAATTTCCATTGGCATCCGACTCCTTTCCTTTCCAGACCGCAACCACCGCGTGGTTTGTCAACACCGTGGCGACCCCTACGGATGTATCGTCTCCAGAAACCAGTCCGTGGGAATCTCCCTGCCCAAGCCCTCCTTCTTGGCCAGTTCCAGCACCCTGGCCCCCACCGCGGCGAACTGAATGCCCATGCCGACGTTGTTCTTGTACACGGTGATGTCGGCGTCGCGGGCCCGGCCCGCCGCCTCGCCGATCATGAGCTTGCCCAGCTCGTGGACCTTGTCCCAGCCGAACACCCCCTCCTCGATGGGCTTCAAGAGGTCGGGATGGCCGGCATACTCGGACTGGGCGCGTGAGTTGATGACGATCACGTCGGCCCGGCGCAGCGTCACCTCGTCCAGCTCGATGCGTTTCACCGATTCGTCGCTGTTCACGATGGAGCCCACGTGCGTGCCTTCTTCCAGCCATTCGCCCTTGAACGTCGGCTCGTTGGTGTTGGTGGCGGACATGACGATGTCCGAGCCCGCGACCACGTCCCGGGGGTCGTCCATGGCGGTCACCGGTATGCCGAGACGTTCGTTCCATTCCGCGGCGAATTCCCGCCGGTGCTCGGGCGTCGGGCTGAACACCTTCACCTTGTCGAGCTTCCGCACCTTGGAGATGGCCTCGATGTGCGCCCCCGCCTGAAGACCCGAGCCGAAGAGCCCCAGCACCCGAGCATCCTCCCGGGCCAGGTACTTCGCGCCCAGGGCGCTGGTGGCCCCTACCCGGGTCTTCTGCAGAAATCCATCCTGGATAATGGCCAGAGGCTCGCCGGTTTCGAGACTGAATAGCTGTATCAGTCCGACAAACTTGTTTCCTGCCGCGGCTGGAACTTTTTCTTGCCGCACCAATCCCGAAACGGTCGGAAAGTGGACGATGTCCGAAGAGAGCCGCAGGGCCATGACGCCGAAACGGGGAACCGCGCCGTTCATGGTCTTCAGACGGTACGACTGCCTGGAACTCTCCAACGAGACGTAGGTGTGCGTGCGAAGCTGGTTGACCGCAACCCCCCGGCCGAGGTCCTCGAAGGCCTGCTCGACAGCCTCCATGCAGTCGTCCATGGTGAGGACCCTCTCGACGTCGTCGTTGTTCAGGATATGGGTCATCGCAACGTCATCTTCCCGGCACCGGCCATCATTGGTCCTTCACCACGGGCTACGGCGGTCCAGCTATCCCACCGGCTCGATGAGCGACACCTCGCCGGTCTCCAGATTGTAGCGCCGGCGAAGGATCCGGGTGAGATCCGCGCTGAGGAACCGGAAGACCACCGCGGGTGGCTCCACCACACGCGTCGAATGGATCTGGCCCGTCAGGTAAGGGTAAACGGTGCCATACCCCAGCTTGTGAACCTCCTTGACGCGCAAGTCTGCCTTGTCGGCGTTCCTGCCGTCGTCGGCGCGCTCGTAGAGGGGTATCTCGGTGAGTCCCGTATAGGCGCCGTAGACCACCCAGCAGGGCCCGTGGTCGTGGGGCAGGTTGCCGTGCCCCTCGGGGTGGACGTGCCCCATTTGTACGAACCCGTAGTCCGGATCCCGGTAAAGTTCCCGCGACGGGTCGGCATCACGGATGATCTCCGCTATCCAGGGATCGTCCGGACGGGTGGCCGCGAGCATCCGTTCCATGGCCGCCTTCACTCTGAAGGGCAACTCCGCGTCATTGCTGTCTCTCCAAAGAGAGCGCAACTCCTCGATATATCGGTCGAACGTATTCTCAATTGCTGCCGGGTCGAGCGCCATTTCGCACCTCCTCCGTGAGTTCATCAGGCCGCCGCAAAGATCTCCGCCACGGCCCGAGCGTTGGCGGATTATACAGTAACACCGGGGGGAATCAAAGAGGCCCCACGGCGCCGAAGGAACAAATGAAATACGTTCGATACCAGTTATGATATCAATAAAATTCGGCTCTTCGGCTTGCTGTTGGACCCGCGAAGCACGCGTGGCTTGACAATTTCAGGGCGTTTGGGGAATCATCGGCGCGTTCCGGCGTAGATGAGACAAACTTTCCAACAAGACGACGCACAGCCGCGGAAGTTCCTGACCGCTACAAGGAGGACCTGATGAAGATGACAGCTTTCTCCACCCTTGCGGTTGCTCTCGGTTTTCTGCTGTTACACGACCCCCAGCCGGCACGCTCCGCGTCCGCGGACTTCTACCAAGGGAAGACGATGAACTTCATCGTCTCCTTCACCCCGGGGGGCGGCTACGACATCTACGCGCGTCTCCTTGCCCGGCACCTGCCCAAGTACATCCCCGGCAAGCCAAGGGTGCTGGTCCAGAACATGCCCGGCGCCGGAGGGATCGTTGCTTCGAACTACCTCGCCAAGGTCGCCAGGGCCGACGGGTTGACGCTGGGAACCCTGCCCCGTGAGCTCTATCTGGCGCAGATCGCCGGGGTCGACGCCCTCAAGGCGGACTTCACGAAAATGCATCCGGTGGGGAGCCTGGCCACGGATATCCTCACCGTGTACATGCGCACCGGCACGCCCTACACCAGCATCTCCGCGATTCAGGCCGCCTTGGAGGAAGGCAAGAAGCCGCCGCCCGTGGGCGCCACCGGGGTCGGCGGCGGAGGCTATCTCATCAAGCGGATCACCGAGGAACTCGTAGGCAGGAAGCTCTTCGACATCGTCCTGGGCTATCGCGGCGGCCCGCAGATCGACGTGGCCGTGCGCAAAGGGGAGTTGCTGGGGGCGGGAAGGTCTCTGGCCTCCGTACGCGACCGGGTGGGCGACCTTCTCAAGGCCGGGAAGATAACGATCATCGTCCAGTCGGGGACTCAGGACCGGAAGCGGAGCCCGGAGCTGCCCAAGGTGCCGACGCTGTGGGAGCTGGCCCGCACGGAAGACGGCAAGGCCTTGACCGCAAGCTATTTCCCTTCCACGATCGCGGGAAGACCTTTCTGGCTGCCGGCCGGCGTGCCGAAGGAAAGAGTGAAGATTCTACGAAGCGCTTTCGTGAAAGCGGCGGCCGATCCGAAACTCCTCGCCGAGGCCCGGAAGAGCGGCCGGCCCATAAACCTGGTCAGCGGGGATGAAATGGTCGAACTCTACCGCGAAGGGTTTCGGGTCACTCCCGCGCTGAGGACCCTTTGGAAGGAGTTGATGGGGGCGTAGCAGATAGCCGCGGATCACCAAGAGCGATTCACAACGAGGTGCCAATGCTTCTTCTGAACAACGACGACGTCCATGAGTTGCTGGACATGAAGACCTGCCTGGAAGCCCTGGAGACGGGGTACCGGGATCTGGCCGCCGGCAATGCGGTGCATCGGCCGAGGCTCGACGTATGGGCCCCCAGCGACGAGCAGGACGCGTTCTTCCGCTGGGGCAGCATGGAGGGCGTGTGCCGGACCTACGGCACCTTCGCCATCCGCATGAAGTCCGACATGGTGCGCTGGCCCGAAGGGGCCAACGAGGAGAAGTACTGCATCGAGCCCGGCACCTTCTGCGGCCTCGTCATGCTCTTCAGCACCAACAACGGCGAGCCCCTGGCGATCATCAATGACGGCATCATCCAGCACATGCGGGTGGGCGCCGGCGCCGGCCTCGGGGTCAAGTACCTCGCCCGGGAGGACGCCGAAGTGGTGGGCATCATCGGCTCCGGCGGCATGGCGCGCACCTATCTCCAGGCCTTCGCCGAGGTACGCAACCTCAAGCGGGTGAAGGTCTACAGCCGCTCCCGGGGGCGCCGCGAGACCTATGCCGAGGAAATGAGGGAGCTGCTCGGGCTTCGGATCGACGTCCTCGACAACCCCGAAGACGTGGTGCGCGGCTCCGATGTCGTCTCCACCTGCACGGACTCCATCGTCCCCGTGCTCACCGACCCCGATTGGCTCGAGCCCGGCATGCACGTGACCAACCTGGACCTGCGCGAGTTCGCGGCCGCCGAGGTCTGGGACCGGTTCGACGTCACGGTGCGGCTGGGAGACCAGACCATGAGCCGCAAGCAGATGGAAAACGACTTCCGGCCGTTTCACTTCGCCGGATACACCGCGGGCCAACCGGAGGAGCTGGCCCGCATCCCCAAGTCCAGGGTCCACATCGACGAGGAGCAGTACCCGAGGCTCGTGGAAGTGGTCAGGGGCGACGCTCCGGGCCGTTCCTCGCCGGAACAGATCACCTGCTTCATCAACGTCGGGACCCAGGGCCTGCAGTTCGCCTCGGTGGGAGGGCGGTTGTACCAACTGGCCAAGGAACGCGGGGTCGGCCGCGAGCTGCCCACCGAGTGGTTCGTGCAAGACATCCGGGACTGACCCTCGCGACCCGCGAACACACCCGGGAGCCCGCTGCTCCCCTTTGAACGGAGCATTTATGATACTCGCCATCGACAACACCGAAGCGGAGCAACTCCTCGACATGGAGACGAGCCTGGACGCTCTCGAAGAGACCTACCGGGACCTGGGCACGGGCGCCTCCATCACCAGCCCACGAATCGACCTGCTGACTCCCGATTCCTATGTCGACGACGAGGGCAACACGCTTCCCGGCGCCCACAGCCTGAAGACCATGTCGGCCTCCACCCAGAAGTACGCGGCCATCCGCTTCCTTACGGACAAGCTCTACTGGCAGGAGCGCCACGGCAACTTTCGCCGCGACCGGACCCCGAGCACCCGGCGGTCCCACAGCGTGACACGGGGGCTGCTGTTCCTGTTCAGCCTGGAGAACGGCGACCTCCTGGCCCTCGTCAGCGAGGGGCACATCCGGAACCTCCGCGTGGGGGCAGCCGCCGGGCTGGCGGCGAGATATCTCGCCAAGCCCGACGCCTCCCGGGTCTGTGTGCTGGGCACCGGCTTCATGGCCGGCGCCCACCTGGACGCGATGCTGAAAAGCGTCGAGGGGATCCGGTCGGTTCGCGTATTCAGTCCCAACCCGGACCACCGACAGGGTTTCGTCGAGGATCCCCGCTGGGAGGAATGCCCCGACGTGGCGGCCGTGGACAACGCCGAGGAGGCCGTCCGCGGCAGCGACATCGTGGTCATCGCGACCAACGCCCTGACTCCGGTGGTCCAGACCGGCTGGCTCGAACCCGGGCAGTACGTCTGCACGGTGCGGCACTGCGAGGTCGCGCCGGAGACCTTCGCCCGCTTCGACGTTCTCGCGGTCAACTCCAGGGACAACCTGGGACCGACAACCTTCGTTGCCAGGAACCAGCACGGCCCGCTGCCGCCGCAGGTGCTGCTGGATATTGAAAAAGGCTATCCCCCGGGCGACGCGGTCAACATCGACTGGGCAAAGACGCCCGACCTGCCGGACCTGCTGCTGAATCGCCACCCGGGCCGGACCGACTCCGACCAGATCACCTGCTTCAACAACAGCGTCGGCTTCGGGCTGCAGTTCGCCGCGTTGGCGGGGAAGGTCTACGAGGCGGCGGTAAACAAGGGGATGGGACGCGAGGTCCCGGAAGGTATATTCCCCGATCTGTTCTAGTGTCCGGCCCGCACATCGCCGGCGGGCGGCGGCACCAAGGGGGTCCTGATGGGCTCGGTCCACAGGCGGGGTCCTTCACTCCCCTTGTCGATCAGAATCCATTTGAGCCAGGTTTCGTCGTCGCGGTCGGGATAGTCCTCGCGGAGATGGCTCATGCGACTTTCCCGGCGCAGCAGCGACGCTTCCAGCATCAGCCTGGCGGTCTCCACCATGCACTGCGTCTCCCGCAGGCGCACGAACCCGTGGACGTGGGCGGCGTGGCTTCGGGCTCCGCGCTCGGCGATGGCTTCCAGCTCCCGCAATGCTTGCCGCAGGCGGGTTTCGTGCTTCAGCACCGAGACATCGTACGGGAAGATGAGGGTCTGGAGGGCGCGGAGGAGCTTGTCGTCGACCTTCTCGTCTCCATTGGGCCAGCCCGCCGAGACCTCGGCCTTGACCGACCGGGCACTCCCCTCGGAGACCCGTGGCGGAGTCAACCTCCGGGCGTCGCCCGCGGCGCTCTTGCCGGCGATCCAGCCGGTGCCGTTGCAGGCGCCGATATGGAAACCCGCGAAGTGGCTGGCGCAACTCGCCTGCGCCAGTCCGGCCGCCAGCAGGCCGTCCACCGATGAGCGGCATGCGGCGTCGGTCTTGACGCCCAGCTTGGTCATCTGGAACAGCGGGTAGTATTCGGTCTTGCCGAACATGTCGATGCGCGCACGGTCGCCGAGCTTCCGGAAGAAGTAGTCCATCCACGCCACCGAGCTCTGGAGGTACTGGCCCCGCTCCTCCTCCGGGATGAGCGACATGTCCAGGTAAAGGGGCGTCCTTCCCGCCTTCTTTTCGGCAACCATGGCCTTGCTCAGCGCCTGCACGTCGGCCCAGTCCGCCCAGTCGGGCTCGTACCGCTCCATGAACGGCTCGCCCTCGGCGTTGACGAACCTGGCGCCGTCCTGGATGGCGAAGGTGATGCCCTCGAAGTAGAACTTGGGCGTTCCCGGCCGCAGATAGCCGAACTCCGCGTTGGTGAGCACGGCGCCCGCGTCGTAAGCCAGTTGCGTGCCGGTGCCCGTGAGGTCGCGGACGAAGCCGGCGCGAAAGGTCACGCTGTTGGTGGCCAGGACGGTGGCCCGGGCGCGGATGATGGTGAACTCGCCGGTGCGGCCGTCGATGCCGAAGGCGCCGGCCACCCGCCCGTCGTCGTCCCGGGCGAGGTCGGTGATGAAGACCCGCTCCACCAGGTCCACGCCTTCGGCCTCAAGGGCCTTGCGCAGGCGCCAGCAATATTCCAGTCCGCCGCCGTCCGGCTTCAGCACCTTGGTGACCTTGAGGCCGCGGGTAGGACGGCGGATGAAGCTGCCGTCTTCCTTGGGGAACACGAGCCCCATCTTCTCCAACTCCAGCAACTGGAAGTGCGAGACCGAAAGAACGTCGCGGATGAGCTCCTGTTCGGCGATCCACTCGTTCCCCTCCACGATGTCGCGCACGCAGGCGTCGAGGTCGTCGTCGGGGGTCACCACCACCATCCAGGCGTTGGAGAAGGCCGTGTGGCCGCTACGGCCCACCATGCGGGCGTCCAGCAGGGCGACCCTGCCGTCCGGAAGATGCCGCTTGGCGCTCAGCGCAGCCCAGAGCCCGCCGGCGCCCGCGCCCACCACCAGCACGTCGGTATCGATGAGCCTGCCGACCTTCTCGAGCATTTGGTCTTACGGCTACCAGGGAAGCGGGCGGCGCCTCACGATAGGATGGACGTCGATGCACTGCACCGGGCAGAAGATCTCGCAGTTGAAGCAGGTGACGCAGTGCTCGATGTGCTTCAAGACCGGCACCTGCCGGCCGCCCTGCTCTTCCATGTGGATGACGTCAGCGGGACACACGGGATCGCAGTCGCCGCAACTCGTGCATTTCTGGAGGTCGATGTCGATGATCATGACGGAGCCGGCGGTGGGGCGGGACGTTCCCGCCCGGCGCTCATGAATCCAGGCCCAGCAGCTTTGCCGCCGTGCCGCCCATGATCGCGTCCTTCTCGCCGTCGGTCAACGGCAGGCTCCGGATGGCTTCGATGTAGTCCCTGAGCGCGCCCATGCCCTTGCCGGTGTCGGTGCTGACCCCGGTGAAGTCCTGGGGGTAGTCGGTGGCGAACACAAGCCGGTCGGCACGGATGCCCTGCAGGGCACAGCCCAGGGCCGTGGTCCCTCCTTCAAAGCCGGCCATGTCGAAGTAGAGCATGTCGAAGTAGTGCTCGAAGGATTTGTCCAGGGTGCCGAACCGGTACGCCTTGGCCACCAGCCGGTCCTTGACGCCCGCGATACCGCCGCCGAAGTGTCCGATGACGAATTTGAGATTGGGGAACCGCTCCAGCACGCCGCCCGCCACGATGCGCGTGGCGGCGACCGCCAGGTCCACCTCGCGTCCCAGGATGCGGGCGAGATCGTAGTCCAGCAGCAGCTCGTAACCCTGGGGGACCATGGCCGGGTGGACGAAGATGGGCACATCGAGGGCGCTCACCTTCTCGTAGAACGGATAGAGCTGCTCCGAGTCCAGCGGCAGGCCCCGGAACTGGGAGGTGGTGGCGACGCCGTGGAGCCCCAGCTCGCCGATGGCCCGGTCGAACTCGGCCATGGCCGGCGCACCGCCCAGGAGCGGCGCCTGGGCCAAGCCAACGAAGCGTCCGGGATAGCGGTGTTGCAGCTCCGCCAGGCTGTCGTTGATGGCTTGGTTGTCCTCCAGAGTGGCGTCCCAGCCGAGCAGGCAAGACAGCACGGACACGTCCACCCCGGCGTCGTCCATGTCGCGGAGCTGCAGCTCGGCGTCGTAGAGCCGCGCGTGCATGGTCAGCCGCGGCACCCCCGAGTCGAGCTTGGCGAACGACGGCTCCTCGGAGTAGAGGCCGTGCTTCTGGGCGATCTCCTTGGGTACGTAGTGGTGCTGGAAGTCGACGATCATTCGAGCCCCCGTGGTGTTGGATGAGGCGCGGCGGCGCCTTGCGCCGTCCTACGGCCGGAGCGGTCCGCCTACGGCGACGGCGAATATCCCTTGTCCAGCCACTCGCCCAGGTCGGCGCCGAACCATTCGGTGGGTAGCTCCCGTCCGATCCCCTTCTTCTTGCACTCCTCGTAGATCACCGCGCCGGCGGCGGCGAACTGGATGCCGACGCCGGTGTTGCTCTTGTAATAGACAATCTCGTCGTCGCTCTGGCGCCCGGGATTCTCGCCGATGAGGACCTGGCCCAGCTCGCAGATGTTGTCCCAGCTGATTTTGCCCTCGTCGATGAGATCGAGCATCTCCCGCTGCTGGTTGGTCAGTGAGGTCTGCTTGTTGTTGAGCACGATCAGGTCGGCCCGGAGAAAGGTGGTGGCGTCCGCCTCGGTGCGGCTGTGTACGCCGTCGCTGTTAACGATGGTGGTGACGAACTGCCCGGGCACGAGCCACTCCCCGTCGAAAACCGGGGCGCTGGCGTTGGTGGCGCACATGACGATGTCCGCGCCCTCCACCACCGCCCGGGCGTTGTCCACCGGGCGCACCTGGACGTCGAGTTGGCCGGTCATCTCCATGGCGAACCGTTCCCGGTGCTCCTTGGTGACGCTGTACACGCGCACTTCGCGCACGTCCCGCACCGCGCAGATAGCGGCGAGGTTCTGCTCGGCCTCGTTGCCCGAGCCGAACAGGCCCACCACCCGGCTGTCCTCCCGGGACAGCGCGCGGGTTGCGACGCCCGTGGTCGCGCCGACGCGTATGGACGAAAGGCTGAAGTCGTGGATGATGGCCAGGGGCTGCGCGTCCTCCAGGCTGAAGAGCAGCACGAACCCCCAACTCCGGCGCGCCGGGTAAGGATAGTCCATGCGCTTCAAGCCATCCACGACCCGCTCCCGGACGACGATGGAGTCGTAGCGGAGCGCCGCGACCCCGGAGCTCGGCACCGCGCCGGGGATGATGTTGGCCATGTAGCCGTCGGAATCGCGGTCCGGCGGCACCTTGTAGCGGGTACGAGGCCTGTTGACGGCGATTCCCCGGGCTTCCTCGGCAAAGGCCCTCTCCATATCATCGATAATGTTCTCGACCCGAAGCACCTGCTTCACGTCGGGATCGGTGATCAGCAGCATTGGAAACTCTCCCTTTCGGCCCTCACGGACGGACGGATCGAGCCGGCGCACACTCACGCCGGACGGTCCGGCTTCGGATGCGGTCCCCATGAAAACTGTCCCATGTCTATCAGATCGACAGCGGTGTGACGAACACGCCACCGCAGGTAGTGGGTTCAGTTACCCACTACCCCACCGCAACGCGTCTTGCCGCCTTCCGCGCCCCTCTGGTAAACTCGAATCCGTGACGTGATTGGAGCCCGAGCGTCACGCCCGCATAGCCGACCACGAGCCGTTAGCTCAGCAGGTAGAGCATCTGCCTTTTAAGCAGAGGGTCGCCGGTTCGATCCCGGCACGGCTCACCAACCTCTCGACAGCTTCTCACCTTCAACCGCGGATCGGGCGTCCTGATTCGGCAAGCGAGCCAAGGCGTTCGCCGCCTCGGGATTCTCCACGTTGGCCCTAGACGTGTTCGACGGCAAGACTTTGGAACGGTGGAGGCGGCGCAGCGACCAGCTTTCGACGCGGACGCGGCGCGCCTCGCCCACCAGCGGACCGTGGACTTTTTGAACCGTCACCTCTGAAGAATATCAGGCACCCGGGTGTGCTAATCGTAAATCGGATTTACAATTAGCATCAGGCCAGCGTCCACTCCTGCCCGTCGACGACTTCCCCGTCGACGCACACGTAGTCCATCTCGTCCTCGGTGTTGGTGCCGCCGGCGACATCGATCCGGCGGATTCCCTTGCGGTCGGCCTTGTAGGCGGCGAAGCGCAGCAGCGCCAGCGGCGTATCGCCGCTGCTCTCGAACTGGTAGTAGTGCCCTTCCGGCAGCAGGATCCCGTCGCCCTTCCTGAGCACGGTGGGGTTCGCGTCCTTGTCGAAGAACGTCGCCTCCCCGTCCAGGACGACGAACATGTGGTCCTCGCCCGGGTGGGTATGCAGCTTGTTCTTGCGGCCCGGCGCGTAGTAGTTGAGGCCGCTCATGAGGACGTCGGTCCGCACCAGAGGCATGTGGCTGCGGCCGCCGGTGATACAGGGTGTCTTGACCGTAAAGGTTTGGGCTTCCATGTTTCTCCTCCTTGGGTACGTTTGATGCTCCGTAGTGGCCTATCGCCCATTCGGTTAGAAATTTCAAGGTCCATTGGCTAGGATTGGCGGAATGGACCCGACCTACCTCATAGTGGTGCGGCACGGCGAGACCCACTGGAACATCGAGGGCCGCCGGCAGGGCCACCTGGACAGCACGCTCACGGAGAAGGGGCACGCCCAGGCCGAAGCCCTGTCCCAGCGCTTCAACCCCGACAGTTGCACCGCCGTCTACAGCAGCGACCTCGGCCGCGCCTACGAGACGGCCAGCATCATCGCGGCAAGGACGGGCCATGAGGTCGTCGCCGACGAACGTCTGCGGGAGCGCAACCTCGGCATCTTCCAGGGACTCGACGGCGACGAGATCCGTGCCCGTTACCCCAGGGAGTACGAGGAGGACCGCAACGGGGGAGCCGACCACGCGGTGCCGTCGGGAGAGAGCTTCCGGGAGCAGACGAAACGGAACATGCTGTGCCTCGAGGAGTTGGCCCGCCGACATGCCGGCGAGATCATCATGGTGGTCACCCACGGCGGCGTGCTGAGCGCCCTGTTCCGGCACACCCTCGACATTTCGCTGGACGCGCCCAGGCGTTTCTCCTTCAAGAACGCCAGCGTCAACCTGTTCAAGTACCAGGACGGCGTCTGGGGATTGGAAACCTGGGGCGACATCGCGCACCTCAACCAACTGGGCGCCCTCGACCTGTCCTATTTCTGACCGCAAGCGTCCCGGATTGACACGACTAGCGTCATCCGATAGTTGCGTTGATGGCACGGGGAAACGACGTGAAGGACGAAGAAAAATCGGCAGGAGCCAGGTTCCGGCGCGCCGTGCGCGAAGAATCGCCGCTCCAGGTGGTCGGAGCCATCAATGCCTATTGCGCGCTGCTGGCCCAGCGCCAGGGGTTCCGTGCGCTCTACCTTTCAGGGGCGGGTGTCGCCAATGCCTCTTTCGCGCAGCCCGACCTGGGCATCACCACGCTGAACGACGTGCTGGAGGACGTGCGACGGATCACCGCGGCGAGCCCCCTGCCGCTGCTGGTGGACATCGACACCGGCTGGGGCACGGCCTTCAACATCTCCCGCACCATCCGCGAGATGGTCCGCGCCCAAGCCGGGGCCGTGCACATGGAGGACCAGGTCCAGGCCAAGCGCTGCGGCCACCGGCCCAACAAGCAGATCGTCCCCACCGACGAGATGGCGGACCGCATCAAGGCGGCCGCCGACGGGCGCACCGACGACCAGTTCGTGATCATGGCCCGCACCGACGCCTTCGCCAGCGAGGGACTCGAGGCGGCGCTGGAACGGGTACGGCGCTACGTGGAGGCGGGGGCGGACATGATCTTCCCGGAGGCCGTGTACACGCTGGAAGACTACCGCGCCTTCTGCGGAAACGTGGACGTGCCGGTGCTGGCCAACCTGACCGAGTTCGGCAAGACGCCCCTTTTCGGGGTGGACGAACTGCGGGAGGCCGGTGTCGGGCTCGTGCTCTATCCTCTCTCGGCGTTCCGCGCCATGAGCCGGACCGCAATGGACGTCTACCGCGCCATCCGCGAGGACGGCACCCAGAGCGGCCTGACCGACCGGATGCAGACCCGGGAGCAGCTCTACGACGTCCTCGGCTACCACGACTACGAGCAGAAGCTGGACGCCTTGTTCAGCAAGGACTAGTTCCAACTCCCCACCTGCCATGAGCGACTCTTCCGTGCGCGACGCACAGCGGCCCCAGCCCGACGCGGTCCTTTCCGACATGGCCGCCTACGTTCTCTCGGATGGGCCGTTCTCGGACGAGGCGCGGGAGACCGCGCGCCTGTGCCTCATGGACAGCCTGGGCTGCGCCCTGGCGGCGCTGGAGTTCCCGGCCTGCACCAAGCTGCTGGGGCCGGTGGTGCCCGGCGCCGTCATGCCGGGAGGCGCCCGGGTGCCCGGCACCGCCTACGAGCTCGACCCGGTGCAGGCCGCCTTCAACATCGGCGCCATGATCCGCTGGCTGGACTTCAACGACACGTTCCTGGCGGCGGAATGGGGGCACCCCTCGGACAACCTGGGCGCCATCCTGGCGGTGGCGGACTACCTCGACCGGAGTACGGAGGGCGGCGCCGGCGTCACCATGGGCGACGTTTTGACGGCCATGATCAAGGCCCACGAGATCCAGGGCGTCATCGCCCTGGAGAACGGATTCAACCGCGTGGGGCTGGACCACGTGCTGCTGGTGCGGGTGGCCAGCACCGCGGTGGCGGCGGCAATGCTGGGCGGCTCGGAGGAGCAGGTGGTGAACGCGCTCTCCAACGCATGGATCGACGGCGGCGCGCTGCGCACCTACCGCCACGCGCCCAACACCGGATCGCGCAAGAGCTGGGCCGCGGGCGACGCCACGGGCCGCGCCGTGCGGCTGGCACTGATGGCGCTCCAGGGCGAGATGGGCTATCCCTCGGCGCTCTCGGCCAAGGGCTGGGGCTACTACGACGTGCTCTTCAAGGGCCGGCCGTTCTCGTTCAGCCAGCCCTACGGCAGCTACGTCATGGAGAACGTTCTGTTCAAGATCTCCTTTCCCGCGGAGTTCCACGCCCAGACCGCGGTGGAGGCAGCGTTGGAGCTGCACGGCGCGGTGAGGGACCGCCTCGATGACATCGAGCGCATCGACATCGAGACCCAGGAAGCCGGCTCCCGGATCATCGACAAGACCGGACCGCTGGACAACCCCGCGGACCGCGACCACTGCATCCAGTACATGGTGGCGGTGCCGCTGATCCACGGCCGGCTCACCGCGCAAGACTACGAGGACGAGGTCGCCGGGGATCCGCGCATCGACGCGCTCCGCGACAAGATGGCGGTGCGCGAGAACCCGCAGTTCACCGTCGATTACATGGACCCGGACAAGCGGGCTATCGGCAACGCCGTCCAGGTACACTTCAAGGACGGCTCGTCCACCGAACGGGTGGAGGTACCCTACCCCATCGGCCACCGCAGGCGGCGCAGCGAGGCCGTGCCGCTCCTGGAGGAGAAGTTCGAGCGACACCTCGCCGCGCGGCTCTCCAAGAACCGGTGCGAGACGATCCTAGCGGCCTGTGCATCGCGGGACAGTCTGGAGGGGATGCGGGTCAGCACCTTCATGGACGCCTGGGTGGTGGAGGACGGAAACGGATGAAAATGACGACCCTCTGGACCCGTCATTCCGGCGAAAGCCGGAATCCAGGGGACGCGGGGATGGCGGACGATTCTCACGGCAAGGAGGAACGTGAATGCGATGGTGCAGATTCCAACATGACCGCAAGACCGCCTTCGGCATCATCGACGACGCGGACACCATCACCGTGATCGGCGGCAGCCCCTTCGAGAACTACACCGTCACCGAAGAGACCCATGCGCTGGCGGACGTCAAGCTGCTGGCGCCCGTGGTCCCTCCGACCTTCTATGCCGCGGGCGTCAACTACCGCGAGCACGTTACCTTTGCCGCGCAGGTACGCGGCGAGGAGCCGGCGTTTCCCGCCAAGCCCGACGTGGGCTACCGCGCCGTCAACGCGCTGGTGCCACACGACGACCCCATCGTCATACCCCGCGACGCTTCGGAACTGGTGCAGTACGAGGGCGAACTGGTGGCGGTCATCGGCCGGAAGTGCCGCGACGTGCCCGAGGACGAGGCGCTGGACTACGTGTTCGGCTACACCATCGGCAACGACGTGAGCGAGCGTACCTGGCAGAAGTCCGACCGCACCCTCTGGCGGGCCAAGAACACCGACACGTTCAAGCCCATGGGCCCGTGGATCGTCACCGACCTGGACCCCGACGACCTGCACGTCACCATCACCTTGAACGACCGGGTGGTGGGCGAGTACGACGTCAAGGACGCGATCTTCGGCGTGGCCCGCTACATCAGCGCCATGAGCCGCTACCTGACCCTGGTGCCCGGCGACGTGCTGTGGATGGGCACGGACGGCGCCACCGAGAACATGAAGGACGGCGACGTGGTGGCGGTGGAGATCAACCACATCGGCGCGCTGCGCAATCCGGTGGTGCGGGAACAGGATCCGGCGGGTCCCTGAACCCCGGCCGGAACCACGGTGTCCGAGCTCTTCCTCATCCTCGTGACCTTCGTCGCCTCCACCACGGCGGCGGTGGTGGGTCTCGGCGGCGGCATCCTGCTCATCTCCGTGATGCCGGGACTGATCCCGACTTTCGCCATCATCCCGGTGCACGGGATGGTGCAGATCTTCAGCAACCTCACCCGCACGCTGTTCGGGCTGCGCCACATGGTGTGGTCGCTTTTCGCCCCCTTCGTGGCGGGCGCGGTGCTGGGCGCGGCCCTGGGCTCGGTGCTGCTGGTGGACATCAGCTCCGATTACCTGCCTCTGATCATCGGCTGCTTCATCCTTGTGATCACCTGGGCCCCGTCCATCCGGAGCGTGCCGCAGATACCCGGCAAGTTCGGCATTATCGGCGCGGTGCAGACCTTCCTCTCGCTGTTCGTAGGCGTGGTGGGGCCTCTGAACATGCCTTTCCTGATCCGCGAGGGGCTGTCCCGCGACCGCCTGGTGATCACGCACTCCACGCAGATGACCGCGGTGCACATCATCAAGGTGTCGACTTTCTTCTTGCTTGGATTCACCTTTGCACCGTACCTTTATCTCATGGCGGGCATGATCCTGGCCGCGACCCTGGGTTCCTGGGTGGGGACCCGCTGCCGCTCCCGGATCCCCGAGGCCCTGTTCCGAAAGATCCTCAAATGGGTCGTCACGCTGCTGGCGCTGCGGATGATCCTGGGTGTGGGGATATGAACTCCGCCGAAAAGGAGGGGTGAAGAGTCATGGCAAAGGAACGTATCAAGGACCTGCTGGAGCGCGGCGTGGCGGACACGGACGTGACCGTGGAAGGGTGGCTGCGCACCGTGCGGCACAGCAAGAACGTCTCGTTCCTCGACATCTCGGACGGTTCGTGCATGGCCGGCATTCAGGCGGTAGCCGCGCCCGAGCTGGACAACTACGAGACGGAGATCGGCAAGCTCACCACCGGCTGCTGCGTACGCGTGGCCGGGCGGCTGGTGGAGTCGCCGGGCAAGGGGCAGAGCTACGAGATCCAAGCCGGTCGCGTGGAGGTGGTGGGCTACGCCGACGAGGACTATCCGCTACAGAAGAAGCGCCACAGCTTCGAGTTCCTGCGCACCCTGGGCCACCTGCGCATGCGCACCAACACCTTCGGGGCGGTGATGCGGGTGCGGAACGCCGCCGCCCTGGCCATCCACCGCTTCTTCCAGGAGCGTGGCTTCATCCACCTGCACGCTCCCATCATCACGCTTTCCGACTGCGAGGGGGCGGGCGAGATGTTCCGGGTATCCGCCCTGGACCCGGACCAGGCGCCGCGCACCGAATCGGGCGGCGTCGACTACTCCCAGGACTTCTTCGGCAAGGAGGCCCGGCTCACGGTGTCCGGCCAGCTCGAGGCGGAGATCGCCGCCTTGGCGCTGACCAACGTCTACACCTTCGGGCCGACGTTCCGCTCGGAGAATTCCAACACGAGCCGGCACCTCGCCGAATTCTGGATGGTGGAGCCGGAGATGGCTTTCTGCGACATCCAGGGCAACATGGACTTGGCCGAGGCGTTCCTCAAAGGCGTGACGCGGGACGTGCTGGAACAGTGCGACGACGACATGGGTTTCTTCAACCAGCGCATCGACGACACGGTGCTGGAGACCCTCACGAACATCGTTGAGCAGCCCTTCGAGCGCATGACCTACACCGAGGCGGTGAACATTCTCCAGGGCTCCGGACGCAGCTTCGAGTACCCGGTATCGTGGGGCGTCAACCTCCAAAGCGAGCACGAGCGCTACATCGTGGAGGAGCATGTCGGGCGGCCTGTGATGGTCATCGACTACCCCAAGGAGATCAAGGCGTTCTACATGTACCTGAACGACGACGAGCGGACGGTGGCGGCCATGGACGTCCTGGTACCCAAGATCGGCGAGATCATCGGCGGCTCCCAGCGGGAGCACCGGCTGGAGCAGCTCCGGCAGCGAATCCGGGAATGCGGCCTCCCGGAAGAGGAATACTGGTGGTACCTGGAGCTGCGGCGCTATGGCACCGCGCCCCACGCCGGCTTCGGCCTGGGCTTCGAGCGCCTGGTGCAGTTCATGACCGGCCTCGGGAACATCCGCGACGTCATCCCCTTCCCCCGGGTCCCCGGCTTCGCGGAGTTCTGAGCGGTGAATACGCCGATGCAGCGGGAAGGCGTCATTCCGGCGCAAGCCGGAATCCAGGCGGGGAGTCCGCGCCGCCTGACAGGTTTGCGGCTCTCAACCCACCTTGATATGTTCCAGCGTTTCGACTCGAACCCCAACCTGGAGGCCCCCGAATGATCGAAGCACCGTTTCCGCAGGAAGAGTACGAATCGCGGCACCAGCAGCTTCAACGGCTCATGGAGCGCGACGAGCTGGACCTCGTCGTGGCTTCGGGCCGGGATAACTTCTGGTACTTCACCGGCCTCGTCAGCTACCAGTTCGACCACCTGATGCGGCCCGAGATCTGTTTGATCCCACGGGAGGGCAAGCCCTTCGCGCTGGTGTACGGCAACAACAAGACCAAGGCCGAGGCGCTGCCCTGGTTCGGCGAGGTGCGAAGCTACGTGGACGTGCCCTTTCCCCGCGAGATGCTGAGCGAGCTCCTGAACGATATGGGGTACGGCTCCGCCAGGCTGGGCTTCGAGCTGGACGACGACCAGCGGCTGGGCTTTCCGGTCAACTACCTCACCCAGCTCACCGAGGCGCTGCCCAAGGCCAAGATCGAGGACGGCTCTGCGGCCCTCACCGACCAGCGCCTCTACAAGAGCCCGCGCGAGATGGAGAACATGCGCAAGGCCTGCGACATCTCCCAGCGGGCCTATGATCGCTTGCTGCCGGACCTGAAAGCCGGGATCACCCGCCGAGAGGTGGCCGAGCGCCTCTACATCGCCATGATCGAGGAAGGCGCCCACCCCCGCCACCCCGGATTCCTCATGCTCAACGCCTCCACCAAGTACGACGAGCGCCGCTACGAGAAAGGCGACCGCATGATCGCCGACTTCGGCGCCTGCTACGAGGGCTACTACGGCGACATCACCCGCCAGGCGGTCTTCGGAGCGCCGAGCGCCGACCAGACCAAGGAGCACGCCTTGGCCCTGCACCTGATCCGGGAATGCGTCAAGATCATGAAGCCGGGGACCCCCATCGCCGATATCCCGCGGACGGCCAACGCCGAGTTGAAACGGAACGGCTACCCCGAGGTGGAGAGCCCCAAGCGCATAGGACACGGCATCGGCATGGCCCGGGCCGAACCCCCGTCCATCAGCGAAGCCGAGGTACGGAACGTGGAGGTGGGGATGGTGCTGGCCATCGAGCCCAAGGTGCGCATCCCCGGGGCCTCCATCCACCTGGAAGAGGACGTGTTCATCACGGCGGACGGGGCCGAGGAGCTGACCGCCGGCGCCGAAGTACTCCACGTCATCGAGTGACCCCGTCCTTCGACTTCGCTCCGCTACGCTCAGGACGAACGGCCCGATGTCTTCAGGACCGTTCGTCCTGAGCGAAGCGAAGTCGAAAGACGCTACCCAGCGGGGAAACGCCATGGCCAACGGAATCCTCTATCTATCCAACGACGACGTGAAGCGCCTTCTGGACCTGGGCGAGTCCATCGACATCGTCAAGGCCGCGCTGCAGGACCACAGCGCCGGACGCGTGGGCTGGTCCGTGCCGGAGGACTTGGCGGTGAAACCCGAGCAAGGCTGGCAGTACTGGGTCACGGGCTGCTCGCTGGAGGTCGCCGCCGGGTTCCGCTTCCGCGCCATCAAGGCCGCCGGCGGCAGCCGGGACCCATCACGGCCGCCTCAGGGTCCCCGGCGCATCCTGATCCTGAGCGACCGGGAGGGCGGCGAGGTCACCGCCATCATGGACGAGGACTGGTGCCACTCCGTGAGGACCGGCGCCGCGGCCACCGTTGCCTGCCAGGCCCTGTCCCGCCAGGGCTCGTCGGTGATGGCCATGTTGGGCGTGGGCGATACCGCCCGGGCCACCGTGCCGGTCATGTCGCGCGCGTTCGACCTGTCGGAGGTGCGGGTGCTGTCCCGCCGGCCCGAGACCCGGGAAGCCTTCGCCCGGGAGGTGGGCGACGAGCTGAACCTGAACGTCGTGCCCTGCGACACCGCACCCCAGGCGCTGGACGGCGCCGACCTCGTGGTTTCCGCCACCACGACGGCCGAACCCTTCGTCAAGCAGGAATGGATCACCCCGGGCGCCTTCGTCTACTCCATCGGCAAGCACCAGGAGCTCGAAAACGCCGCCTACAAGGGCATGGGCAAGTTCGTGGTGGACAGCTGGGCCCAGTGCAAGAAGAAGTCGGATGTGGACAGGATGCTGAGGGAAGGGTTCCTGACGCGCGACGACGTCTACGCCGAGATCCCGGACGTCCTCTCCGGCAAGGTCCCCGGCCGGGAAGACGCCGAGGAACGGATCTTCATGCGCGCCATCGGCCTGGTGAACCAGGACATCTCGCTAGCCGCGTGGCTCTACCGCAAGGCCCTGGAGGAAGGCGCGGGCACCCGGCTGCCTTACTAGATTGTAGGACTGCCGTTCCGTTCGCCCTGAGCGTAGCGAAGCGAAGTCGAAGGGCGCGAGGACAGCGATGGACATTTTCCTTCTCATGGGCCAGTCCAACATGGCCGGCCGCGGGCTCCTCGAAGACGTGGAACCCATCCGCGACGAGCGCATCCGTGTGTTCCGGGACGGCCGCTGGGCAATAGCCGAAGAGCCTCTGCACCATGACCGCCCCACCGCCGGCATCGGCCTGGCCATGAGCTTCGCGCGTGCAGTGCTGGCCGCAGGCCCGGATCGGGAAATCGGTCTAGTGCCACGGGCCGTGGGCTCCACCCCACTCGAACGGTGGATGCCGGGCGCCGACCTCTACGAAGGCGCCCTAGCCGCCGCTCGCGAGGTCGCCCCGGACGGCACCATCAAGGCCGTGCTGTGGCACCAGGGAGAGCACGACTCCAAGTCCGAAGCCGACGCCTCCAGCTATACCCGGCGGTTCAGCGCCATGGTGGCCACGCTGAGAGAGCAACTCGACGCCCCTTCCCTGCCGGTGATCCTGGGAGAGCTGGGAGCCTATCTTTCCAAGCGCCCCGATTTTCCGCACTACCGCACCGTCAACGCCGAGCTGCGCAAGATCCCCGACGCCCTCCCCCGTTCCGCCTTCGTCAGCGCCGAGGGCCTGACCGACAAAGGCGATGACCTGCACTACGACGCCCGGTCCTTGCGGATCTTCGGTGAACGATACGCTGCCGCGTTCCTGGGACTCGCAAGCGATTATTGACTGTATTCGGGTCGATGCTCCTGTGGGGGCGATCCAGAGATCGTTCGGGCCGATCATCTTCCCTACTCCGGCCAAGAGTCAATCTTCAGTGCCTTTAGCTCCGCCCATCCGGTTCAAACCGAGCACGAGCAGAAACCCCAGGACGCACAAACCGAACGCCAGCCAGAAAGCACCGTCGAACTCCGGCAGCACATTGATCTCGCGCAGGACCGACGCTTCACCGTGCACCGGCACGGCCGCCTTGAAGGGCCAGACCTTCCGCAACGACCCGGCCATGAAGCCGACGAGGATTGCGATGGTGATCTGGTGGTGGCGGCGCAGCAGCCAGCTCAGGATCCGCACGAACGGCAGGATGCCGCATATGGCGCCCTTGACCAGGGGCAGGATGGCGAGGAAGTCCCGGTCACGGACGGCGTCGATAGCGAACTCGTACTGGCCCAGGACCAGCAGGATGAAGGAGCCGGAGATGCCTGGGAGGATCATGGCGGTGATCGCGGCGGCGCCGCTGAGAAAGAGTGTCATCCAGTCATGGGGCATTTCCATGGGGACCAGGCCCACCAGCCAGTAAGCGGCTCCGGCGCCCGACAGAACGCTCAATGCCGCGGTCACGGACCAGCGCAGCCGCGCGGCCACGGCCACGATGCTGGCCAGGACCAGTCCCAGGAAAAAGGCGAACAGCGGCTCAGGGTGGTGGTCCAGCAGCCAGCCGACCGGGCCGGCCAGCACCACGACGGCGGCGGCGATGCCGGCGCCGAGCACCACCAGGAACTGCCAGGGAACGGCGGCGACTGCATCCCGGAAGCGCAGGAACACCAGCATGACCAGCAGCCGCCAGTTGAACGTCTTGAGGGCGTCCACGAGTTCCTCGTAGATGCCCATGATGAAGGCCATGGTGCCGCCGGAGACGCCGGGCACGACGTCGGCGGCGCCCATGGTGAGGCCAGAGAAGGCGACGTAGAGATAGTGTTTCAGCCCGCGGCCCGGGCGGCTGGTTGCGGCCACGCTGCCGCTACAGTCCCAGCACCGCCTGCTTCTCGTTCCACGCCGACATCAAGCCGTCCTTCTCCTCCCCCATGTGGTTGATGGCCTGGGCGACGATGTCGACGCCCACGAGGTCGGACCAGCCCTTGAGCAGCCGCACCGTCACGGGGCCCGGGGGATCGTACGGGAAGCCGACGCCGTTGATGCTCTTGATGGGCACGATGGTAGGGCTGGTGCTGGTGAGGAAGGCTTCGTCCGCGTTCAGGCAGTCGTAGGGCGTCAGGTCCGCCTCCTCCACCTCCAGGTCCAGCGGCTCCGCCAACTCCCCGAGCACCGCCCGGGTGATGCCGCCCAGCACGTTCTTGGAACCCGGCGTGTAGACCTTCCCGTCGATGACCGCGAAGAAGTTGTGGGCGTTGCTCTCGGCAATGTTGCCGTCGAGGTCCAGCATCAGGGGGATGGCCTTGGGATCCGCCTGCCTGGCTTCGAAGGTGGCGATGATGTGGTTCATCTTGTTGGTGATCTTCGCCTTGGACTCCAGGCACTGGGGCGGAATGCGCCGGGTGGCCGGCACGATGATGGGGACCCCTTCGACGTAGTGGCCGCAGAAGCCGGTGAAGTCCACGTCCATGCAGTAGATGGCCACGGTGGCGTTGCTGTTTTTGCGTGGGCCCGTCGAAGAACGCGCGCCCCGGCTCACCACTTGCCAGATGGCATAGTCGTCGTCGGGACCCAGGAGGTCCTTGTTGCGGTCGAGCACTTCCAGACACGCACCCTCCATCTCCTCCTGCGACAGGCCGCAGTCGATGCGGGTGTACTTCAACGAGCGGTAGAGCCGGTCGTTGTGCTCCTTGAGCTTGAACGGTTTGTGCCGGAACGTACGGGTCACGTCGTAGACGCCGTCGCCGGCGTGGAAGCCCATGTCGAGAACCGACACCGTGGCCTCGCTCTCGGGCACGAAGCTGCCGTTCAAGTAGACAATCTTCTCATGCATTTCAGCGCCTCCATCCTGGGTGCAAAGGGGAATGACGGCAATCTACTACGAAACAGCCCCACGGTCCATTTGTCATGGGCATGACGGAGGAATGCCTTTTTCGCTCTTGTTGATTGACAACGGTTTTCCTCGTGTCAAAAGTGTAAGTATAAGGCAAACACACACTGACCATGTTCCCTGGAAGGAAAGGAAACCGCCCATGCTGATCAAGAGGCCCGACGACATCAAGAGCAGCGAGATCACCGACAAGAAGCTGTACCTGAACCGGCGCCGGTTCATCCAGGCCGCCTCGCTGGGAGCCGCGGGCATCGGCTCGGGCCTGCTGGTCCCGGCCATGTTCGGTACAATGGACGAGGCCCACGCCGCCAAGAAGTTGGAAGGCTACACCACAGGCAAGTTTTCCACGGACGAGCCCAAGACCCCGCTCAAGGACGTCACCAGCTACAACAACTTCTACGAGCTGGGCACCGACAAGGGGGATCCGAAACGCTATGCCGACACCCTCAAGACCCGGCCGTGGACGGTCGAGGTCGAGGGCGAGGTGCACAAGCCCAAGACCTTCGACATCGAGGAATTGCTCAAGATGCCGCTGGAGGAGCGGGTCTACAGGCTGCGTTGCGTGGAGGCGTGGTCCATGGTGATCCCTTGGATCGGGTTCGAACTGAAGCACCTGATCAAGGCGGTGGAGCCCACCAACAACGCCAAGTACATCCAGTTCGTCACCATCTACGCTCCCGAGCAGTTGCGCGGCCAACGCCGCGAAATCCTCGACTGGCCCTATACCGAGGGGCTGCGGATGGACGAGGCCATGAACCCGCTGACGATCATGGGGGTGGGACTCTACGGACAGGTGATGCCCAACCAGAACGGCGCGCCCATCCGCGTGGTGGTGCCGTGGAAGTACGGCTTCAAGAGCGCCAAGTCCATCGTCAAGATCCGTTTCGTGGAGAAGGAGCCGCCCACGGCGTGGAACGTCGCGGCGCCCCATGAATACGGCTTCTACTCCAACGTGAACCCCACCGTGAACCATCCCCGCTGGAGCCAGGCGAGCGAGCGCCGCATCGGCGACTTCTTCCGGCGCAAGACGCTGATGTTCAACGGCTACGAGGAGCAGGTGGCCCACCTTTACAAGGGGATGGACCTGAAGAAATTATACTGACGTGGCCGCGATCAGATCGTTCACCTGGATCAAGATACTCGTCTTCGCGCTGGCCCTCATTCCGGCGGCGCGTCTCGTGGTCGGCCTCTTCACCGGCGGGCTGGGCGCCAATCCCGTGGAGCACATCACCCACACCACCGGCACCTTCGCGCTGGTGTTCCTGATGATCACGCTGGCGGTGACGCCGCTCCGCCGGCTCACGGGTTACGGCAGCCTCATCAGGCTTCGGCGCATGCTGGGGCTGTTCGCGTTCTTCTACACCTGCGTGCATCTTTCCACCTTCGTGGTGCTGGACCATTTCTTCGATCCCGCCGCCATCGTGCAGGACGTGTTCAAACGGCCGTACATCACCGCGGGATCCGTGGGTTTCCTGCTGATGGTGCCGCTCGCCGCCACCTCCACCGCCGGCTGGATCCGCAGGCTCGGCGGCCGCCGCTGGCAACTCCTCCATCGGCTCATCTACTTCTCCGCCATCGCCGGGGTCGTGCACTTCCTGTGGCTGGTGAAGGCCGACCTTCGGGAGCCGCTCATCTACGCCGGCGTGCTGGCGGTGCTGCTGGGCTACCGCATCGCGGTGTGGCGCGGTGCTCCGTGGGCGAGGAGACGGGCGCCCCGTTCCAGTCCTTCAACCTGAGATTCTTACGGGTGATGTGGCAGTGGTGGAATGGTGGAAGCACCGGAGGCTGTCCAAGGCGCGGGAGAAGATCGGTCCATCATAGATCTCGGAGATGCGTAAAGTTCACTGCCGTATCTTCGCCCTTCTCCAACGCCGCAAGATACAGGGCTAGGTCCACGGTAAGCACAGGGCTCTCCGCTGTGGCGACCTCCAACAGGGCCGAGTCGGTCAGGCCAAGCCGCCCGAATGCGCTGTTACGCGAGGCGAGGCCGCTGGCGACGACGATCTCTTTGCTTTCCTGAATGACAAACCGGAGCCTGTCGAAGAGACGGGAAAGCTCAGGCTCTGCGTGTTGAGCCAACAGATTAGACGCTTCCGTTAGCGTGTTGGGAGTCACGAGCACCTGTTCCACCCGGCTGAGCAGATTGATCAACGTCTCGTAATCCTCCGCGGAGTAAGCTCGCAATCGGCGGTGCTTGGCTATCAGACGACGATCCACACTGCCGACGACGAGCAGCACCAAGAGATTCGCGTCGACAAAATATCCGACCGGCGCCATTGGCTCAACTGGAGGCGTTCAGGAAGCGATCGGTGAGAGACTCCACGCGACCATCACGATCGTCAATGCTGATGACCTTGTACGAACGGGCCGCGGGACGTCGGTCGCCCAGCGCCGCAACAAGAGAATTATTGTGGTCCCAGGGCCTGGAGAAACCGATGGTGATTTTCCAACTGATACCATCGAACTCAACCTCTTCCAGACCGACATTCACGATTTGTTCAGACGAAAACAGGTCAACCAGATACTCTTTCGCCCGTCGCGCAGCTTCCTTCACTTCCATCCGGGTCTCCGTTTCATTTGCTAATATGGAATTCTAGCACCACTATGATCGGAAACAAGCGACCCGAGGGTGATTTGACATCACCAAAACCGGCCCGCTATAAGTTCCTCCTTGTGCGCTTCCAGGGCGCGGCCGGTTCCTCGGCCGCGCCTTCGATTATGGACTGCGATGAGCCACCCGGAACGCACCGCGGTCACGATCCTAACACGGCAGGAGCGACGATCACGCCATGAAACAAACGGTTCGGGTGACCGTCAACGGACGGTTGTACGAGGAGGAAGTGGAGCCGCGCCAGCTCCTTTCCTATTTCCTGCGGGAGACCATCGGCCTCACCGGCACGCACATCGGCTGCATCATCGGCGAGTGCGGCGCCTGCACCGTGCAGGTGGACGGCACGCTG
>JAJDTQ010000095.1 GCA_022827045.1 Candidatus Binatia bacterium | reverse complement strand
TGCCCGGCTTCCCCCCAACAACCCGTGCGGCCAAGCCCCCGCCACCGGGCTCAACCCTGACATTTTCAATGCCCACGATCCTGCAATTTTGCATGCCCGGTAACACCCGCCCCGCCACAGCCTCGGCCCGCCGGAACTCCCGCTTCGTTTCCGGGCACGGGACGGCCCTTTCGGCAGCCTCCGGCACTCTGCTCCTGCTCCTGATCGTCGCGTGCGGGGGTGGTGCCGGTAGCGGGCCCGCGAGCTCGCCGGACGCGCCTGCGGACGCCGAGGCCGAAACCCGTTCCTATCCCCGCAACCGGATCTCGCGCGAGGAGATCATGGAGCGCGGCGACAACGCGAGCACCGCGATGGAAGTGGTCCGCCGCCTGCGGCCCGGATGGCTGCTGGCGCGCGGTGCCGACCCGGTGGTGTACGTCGACAACGTCCGTCGGCCGGGTGGGATGGACGCGCTCTTCAGCGTTCCCGTCGGCCAGATCCGGCTGTTGGAGTTCATCGGTGCGGCCGACGCCACAACGCGCTGGGGGACGGGGCACACGGGCGGGGTGATTCAGGTCGTTACCGGCGGTTGAACTCCGGCAGTCTCAAGGGGGTACCTGTAGCACTACACCGTGCCGCTGCCAACTGCCTGGGGTGATCATGAGCCTTCCGACCTCTTTACAGCCCCGGCCCGCCATTCGTCATCCACGAGAGACAACCCGCTCTTCCACCCCGAAAACGACCCCCATGGCGGCCTGCGGGCTCCTGTTGACCGTCCTGGTCACCGCGTGCGGCGGCGGCGCCGGGAGCGCTCCCGAGAACTCGCCGGACGCGCCAGCCGCCGATGAAGCGCAAGTCCGTTCCTATCCCCCCAACCGGGTCTCGCGCGCCGAGATCGACGAACGGGGGGCCAACGCACACACGGCAATGCAGTTTCTCCGCCGTTTCCGGCCGGCGTGGCTGCGCTCTCGCGGCTCCAACTCCTTTACCGCCGCCGGCGCCATGTACCCCGTCGTCTACACCGACAACATCCGTCGACAAGGCGGACTGAGCGCGCTATTCCAGGTTCCCCTGAGCGAGATTCGGCGGATGGAGTTCATCGGGCCCGGCGACGCCACCACACGCTGGGGCACCGGCCATCAGTCCGGGGTGATCCTGATCGTCACCGGACGCTGACCGCCAATCCTGCCCAAGCGCGGCACCAACAAAGGGAAACCGGAGGCAAGGCCTGCGGGGGCCCGCCTCCGGTTCTTGCTTCCGGGGAAGTGAGAACCTCCGGATCATCCTCCCCTACCGCAAGCTGCGGATCATGAGCCGCCCGTGATGGTGGTGTTGTTCTGGAACTCCGTGGCCGGCAGGTCGAAGCACAGCTGGTTGCCGTACACGGCGCCGAAGCCGTCATCCTGTCCGATCGGCGGATAGGGCCGCATCCCGAGCCGCCTCAAATCCCACAGGTGGTGTCCCTCCAGGAACAATTCCGCGGCGCGCTCCTCGATGAGCTGATCCATCATGCCGTTCATGTCCATCGAGGCCATATGGGGCGACAGGCCGACGTTGGCACGAAGCGTGTTGAAGATCGACGACGCCTGGCCGTAGTTGCCCGCTTCGATGGCGGCCTCGGCGATGATGAGCTGCGCCTCCTCCCAACTGGCCAACTGCACGGGAGAACCCGCGTTGTCATACTTCTCGGCAAACCAGAGAGCAATGCCCGTGTTGGGGTGGCCCTCCCCCTGGTCGGTTACTTCGACGCGCGGATCAAGCTCGTCCGTGCATTCCGTCGACATGTCGGCGGGCCAGGGAAAGTTGCAGGGGAAGTCGCGGTAGGGCTCGGCGATCGTGGCGGCGTTGGTGTCGACGTTGAACCGCCACTGCGTGTTCTTGGTGACGTTTTCGGCGCTGGAAAATGGCAGCAGCCACTCGAAGCCCTCCGGCACCGCGCTGGCGGTGCCGGCCGCCGCCGATGTCTGTCCCAGGTTGAGCTGGGCTCGGGCCTTGCCCACACGCACGGCGTTGAGCAGATCGCCCGAAGCTCCGGCCGCGGCCGACTGGTCGAAGCGTTCGACCGCCACGCCGAAGGCCTCGGCGGGGGTGACGACGGGCCCGTTTTCGACCACCACCAGTTCGCACATCGACTCGGCGAACAGCGTGTAGGTGTAGCCTGCGTACATCGCCACTTCGGCAATCATTTCCGTCCTGCCGGGAACGTCGGCGTCCGTCCACTCGTTCAGGAGACCGAGCACGTATTCGGCGAACCAGCGCGTCCTGGAGAGCGGACGGAAGAGGGCCGGCTGCCCGCTCCCGCAGTCGGCGCTGGCGTATTGGGAGCCGTACCCGCTGGTATCGTGGACGCGGGCGTCCCAGATGTTCATGACGGTGTTGTTGGAAGCGTCCCGCCACTCGTTTCCGGTGATGGCGCTCGCGGACGCGTGATAGGTATGGGCGCAACGGAACTCGTTGGCCACGCTGGCGACGAGAAGCTGAGCCGAATTCGGGTCCTCGAGGTCGCTCGCCACCACCCGGGAAGGTTCTTCCACGCTCAGCAGCTCATCGAGCGCGTCACACGACGCGAGCAACGCGATGGGCGCGAGGACGAGGGCCGAAGCCTTGATCATCTGCTTTGTCATGACAAGCCTCCTTTACATGCCCAGGCGGACGGTGAGGGTGATGGAGGTCAGCGGTGGAACCGCGGAGTCCTCCTGCGGCTCCCGGTTGCCCGAGAAGGTGTTGCTTGGGTCCTGGACCTCGGGATCGTGGTGCGGCCACTCCGGCCAGTTGGTCCAGAGCATGGCCAGATTGCGCGCGGAGAGGCTGAGGCTCCCTCGGGTCGACCTCACCGGACCGAGCCACTCGTCCGGCATCTGGTAAGTGAGCGAGAGTTCGCGGAAGCGCACGAACGACGCCTCGTTAACCCAGAGGTCGTACTCGCCCGTCGAACCGAACTGGGCTTCGGCGACCTTGCGGATGTCGTAGTCGAGCGGACGATACGTCAGCTCGCTCTGTTGGATGGCGCCGTACCTCCACCAGCCCTGCAGATCGTACTTGGTCTGGCCGATCTTGCCCTGAACCAGCGCGTCCACGGTCAGCCGCTCGCCGATGGTGAACG